>QHBR01000178.1 GCA_003244015.1 Hyphomicrobiales bacterium
GTATTTTTCGAGATGCCCTCAAGTCTGTAGCCGGGATAGATATAAATGCGTAACAAGCCGGTCGACGCTAACAGCGGAAGCGGCTCGCCTTCGCCACCGCGCTTTTCACTGAGAGTTTCGGCGGACGTTAGCGAGAAGCCCCGACGGCGTCGCTACGCGGTGGGCCATTGCTCCCCGATCCAGTCGCTGTAGCGCTCCTCTTTCCTGTGACTCACATGTATCTTTCTTGACGGGTGCTTGGCTGTCGGTGAGCATAAAACCGGACCCGCTGAATGTTTGAGATTAGGTCTACACCCGCCCGCCCGCCCCCGCCCTACCTTCGCCGCGTTGCGTTTGTCGCTTTGCCCTGGCATCCTTCAATCGCGCGTGCGCGGAGCGGCGGCGGGTGTCAGCTTTCCCGCGACCCTTGCCTCGAATCGGCCGGAATCAGGATGTGAACCCAAAAAGCCACGCGACGACGAGGATGGATGCAGCAACTGACGGACTTCCCTCTGCCCTCTGATCTGCCCCAGCCAGTCGATGACGGCGCGGCAGATCATCTCAGGCACATGCCGATGCCGCACATCTCTCTCCGCTCAACAGCGGGCCGGACGGTCGACCTTTCAGATCTGAGCGTGCCTCGAACTGTAATTTACTGCTATTCAATGACCGGAGCACCGGGAAAGCCACTACCTCGAGGATGGGACATGGTACCCGGTGCGCGTGGCTTCCGGGATCGCCATCAGGAACTCTTGCAGCTCAAGGCCGCCGTGTTCGGCCTTAGCGCTCAAACGACCGAATATCAACTTGAGATGGCCGGCCGTCTCCACCTTCCATTCGAGATCCTGAGCGATGCTGAATTCAAATTATGCGCGGCGCTGCGCCTGCCGACATTCGAGGTGGACGGAATGCGGCTTCTGAAGCGCCTAACACTGATTGTCCGAGGCGGACAAATAGAGCACGTTTTATATCCGGTGTTTCCGCCGAACGAGAGCGCCGATCAAGTCCTGCGTTGGCTCAGGAGTAATTCAGTTCCAAATTGACCCCCTGCTGAACGGACCCGCCATGCAGCGCCCTCTCGTGAACAATCCAGTCCAGCAGATACCGAAGCCTTCGAATTCAGAAAATGGGTCAACGCGGAAGGCTTCGTTTTCGGTTACGGCTACATGCGGCACCGCGTTCGCAGCACCGGACGGGTCTTCGAGAGCGAGTGGGCTTTGGTATGCCAAGTCAGCGGCGGTCTCGTAATATCCTACAAGATGTTTGAGGACACCGCCGCCCTTCAAGCCGCTTATTTAGCCTGAACCCTTTGAATGAGGTCCGTTCATGGGGCTAATGCCGCCTGGTGAAGGTTGGGTAAGCGTCAGAGGCGACGGTTTGTCCAGGTGGGGATAAATGTCTGCTTTCCACCCATCTTAGTCATTAAAACTGAAGCACTGCCCAAATTCGCCCTACCTTCGCCGCGTTGCGTATGTAGCTTTGCCGTGGCACACTCCGGCCGCTCTTGCGCTGAACGGGGCCGGGTGGCAGGTTTGCCGCCCCAATGCCTCGATTCGGCCGGATCAGAACATGAACCCCATAAACCAAAGCCTGCCCAATCCTGCGGCAATGTCTGGAATGGTTCGCGCCGGAAACCCGCGTCAATCTTCCGTGCGCCGTCTCGGTTGCCTCGCGGCGGCCCTGCTCGGCTTTTGTGCAAGCCATGCCTTCGCCAGCCCCGCGCTGGTGATCGAAATGCCTTCCGGCGCGATCCTCTACGAGGATCATGCGACAGAGCTCTGGTATCCAGCGTCCCTGACGAAACTGATGACGGTTTATGTGGCGCTGAGCGCGGTGCGGGATCATCGCATCGCGCCCGACACGCCGCTTGCCATCTCGGCGCGCGCGGCGTCGATGCCGCCGTCGAAGATGGGCTTCCGGCCGGGCTCGCTAGTCACGCTCGACAATGCCCTCAAAATGCTGATGGTGAAATCGGCGAACGATATGGCCGTAGTGATCGCGGAAGGGGTTTCGGGCTCGGTCGAGGCTTTCGCCGACGATATGAACGACGCGGCGCATTCACTCCGCTTGACCCAATCCCATTTCGTCAATCCGAACGGCCTGCCCAACCCGGAGCATGTTTCTTCCGCGCGCGACCTCGCGATTCTAGCGCGCGCCCTCTATCTGACCTTTCCCGAGCAGGCCAATCTCTTCAATATTGGCGCCTTGCGGCTCGGTGACCAAATCATCCCAAATCACAATAATCTGCTCGGCCGCTATCCGGGCGTCGAGGGCATGAAAACCGGCTTTACCTGCGCCGCCGGGTTCAATATCGTCGCGAGCGCGAGCCAGGGCGGGCGCCAGCTCATTGCGGTGATTTTGGGCGCGCCCAATCTGCGCAGCCGCACGATCATGGCCGCGGCCTTGTTCGATCGCGGCTTTGCCGGAATAGACCGGCCCACGAAGTCGCTCGCGGATCTTATGGCGCAGACATCGGTGAACAGCCCGGCGGCGCCTCCGGATATGCATCAAACGATCTGCCGCAAACGCGGCAAGGCGGTGGCGCAATTTAACACGGACCTCGTACGGCTGATGGCGCCGTTGCTCGCCCGCAAAGCCCCGGCGCCTGCGCCTCTGGCGCTGATGAGCACATCGGCGTTTGCCAGTTCCTTGCCGATGGCGCCGCGAATTACCATGCTGCCGCGTCCGGCGTTCGATCCCGTCCCTGTTTATGCCGGTGCGCCCGAGGGCTATGCGGGACTGATCGCGCAAGCACGGCCGGCCCATTCGCCGGTCGGCACCGCGCAACCGCCCAGCACCGTCAGCGCCTATGCTCCCGCCACGCCGGGGACGGCGCTCGAAGACACGCCGCTCCCCCCCGATGCCGGAGCGCTGCCGATGAAGGGCGAGGCCAAGCAAGCCAAAAGCGCCGCGACGCCTGATGTCCTTCCTCCGCATCGCCTGGCGCGAAGCGAAACCGGCGACCCGGACCCGCCTGTTGCCCGCAAGATGACAATAAAAGCATCAAAAGCATCACATAAGGTATCAAGAAAAGCGCCAGGCAAAGCCCCCGGAAGGAAAGCCAGCTTCGCCAAAGCGAGCGTCCACAAACATTCGAAGAGCGCGGCAAAATTCGCAAAAAAGGCGCATCCCACGGCGCATCCCACGGCGCATCCCGCGGCGCATTTTACGACGCATTTCCCGGCGAAAGCCACGGCGCATGCCGGCAAGACCAAGAGCAAGACGCCACAGAAGCATGCCGCGATGAGGTTTTAATCATGTCTTGCGCGTCTTGCGCGCCGTGCCGCCGCCGATGACCCCGCGGCAAAAAAGGCCGAACATTGTGCTTTCAATCCGCCGATGGAGGCGTAAACTCGTCAAATACGAACCCCACTCAAAAGCAATTCTCCCAGGACAGTTAAAGCGTCAAAAGAGCAAATTCCAATCAGTTCAGTTAAACAAAAAGAGGTTTAAAATGGCTTGGCGAGAAAAGTAGAAACCCGCTAGCGGGGGAATCTGGATAGGCGGGCCTGCGGTCGCCGCAAGGTCAGATGGTGGACTTGACATGTATGCCGTAGGTCACGACAGCGGTATCCAACACCAGTCCGCCCCCAAAGGCGGACCGCCGTGGAGTTGGACCGGCTGGATTGACAGACTTGGTGACGACGGCGGAGCCTGTATTGGTAAGCCCGCAGCCGTTTCGAGCGGCGGCCCGGGCACCAGCTCGGGCTCTGACCCACGTTTCAAGGTCTACACTATCGGAATCAACAGCGCTTTGCACACAAAGGAATGGAGATTTGGCGTTTGGGGTAGCTGGGAGAATCTTGGCGGTCTTTGCGTGGGAGAGCTGGCCTACGCCCTCGGTTTTGTATTTGCCATTAGGCACTGACAGCGCCGTGTGGTGTTACGACGGCACGAAATGGACGTCCCTCGGAGGTGTCTGCATCGGTGGACTCACAGCCGTCTCGAGTGTGCTAAAAGTTCCAGCTGAAGAGGGAGACAGGATTTTGCACGTCTTCGCCATCGGCGAGGACATGGCTACGTGGCACACCTCGTGGTTCCCCGTGGGTTCCGGTAGCTGGAGCAAGTGGGAGGGACTCGACTCAACCCCCATCCGAGGGTCGGCGGCTGTTGCCTCGGCGCCCGGGCGCTTGGACACGTTCGCCATTGGAACCGACAGCGCTATCCACTGGAGATCCGGGCCCGACATTGGCAAACCGAGCGAATGGATCGATGAAACGCTACAACCCGGGGGAGTGGCCATCGGCAGCCTCGCAGCGGTCGCAACAGGTCGAAACGAAATCGATATATTTGCGCTCGGACCCGACCACGCTGTATTCGAATTCGTGGCGCAAGACGTGAGAAAGTAGTACGAAAGTGATCAGTTCTACCAATCGAAAATAGATGTTCAGAACGTAGGGCATCTCGAAAAATACCC
>QHBR01000059.1 GCA_003244015.1 Hyphomicrobiales bacterium
GTATTTTTCGAGATGCCCAGAACCCAATCAGTGCCCCCATGGCAATGGGAATAGAACCAGAAAAATTCGATTGTCATAGGGTAGGCCAACTGCTCCAATACCAATTATGTATATTAACAATACAAGTACGCCAATGCATACCCAAGCTAAATCTGTAACGACTATCGCGCCATAAAGGAAGTAATTTAAATTTATCTTTGACATGACCTCCGCCTCGTCCTTTGCGTTCTAGCAGATACATGACGATACAGCAACATTGTCTGAAATGTCAGAATTCTAAACATACTGGTTATCTTTCTGAGAGAATATATGCGGCGGGACACGGCCATCGCGAGCGCGGCGATCCAAACCGAAAAGGCGCTGGCCAGTGGAAAGCGTGCGAAAACCGGCGCGGCGATTGCTTGCGGTAGACCGCCATCGAGCACGCCTTCGTCGCCGAGCGACAGTTCGGCCAAAACGCGGCCATAGGGATCGACAATCGCGGAAATTCCGGTGTTTGCGGCGCGGATCAAGGGCAATCCCTCCTCGATCGTGCGCAGCCGCGCTTGCGCGAAATGCTGGTAAGGGCCGGTGGTCGTCCCAAACCATCCGTCGTTCGTTACATTGAGAAGCAATCCCGGACGCGGTGCCTCGGAGGGGACAACCTCGCCTGGAAAGATTGCCTCGTAGCAAATCAGCGGCGCGAGGGCCGGCAATCCAGGCACAACCAATAACCGCCGTTTTGAACCAGCCTCGAACCCGCCAGGGATGTGCACGAATTGACGCAGTCCGAGACGGTCGAAGATGGTCTCAAACGGCAAATATTCGCCGAAAGGCACGAGATGCACCTTGTCGTAGCTGTCGAGAATATGGCCGCCGCTGGCAATGACTTGAATGGCGTTGAAGTACCGGGCGCGGCCGGATGCGGACCGCCGCGCCTCGTCGTCCGCACGCGCGGCGCCGGTGACGAGAACCGTATCTTGGGGCAAAACCGCGCCGATTTCGGCAAGGGCTCGGGCATCGCGCGACAAGATGAAAGGGAATGCCGATTCCGGCCAGATGAGCACGGTGACATCGTCGAGGCCTAAACGATCCGAGTTTGCCCCGCGCGCGGACAAGGTCAGATAGCGCGCCAATATCCGGGCTTTGTTGTCCGGCCGGAATTTCGCGTCCTGGGCCAAATTGGGCTGCATGATGCGCAATTTTACTCCCGCGACCGGCTCCGGAGTTGTCCCCGCCAGACGCAGGGCGCCAAATACGCAAATCCCGGCAAACGCCAGGACAGAGGCGGCGATTGCCGGCGGCAACCGCCGGCTTGCCCCTTGCATCGCGGATTTTTCGCTGAGAACCGCGGGAGCTGAAAAAATAAGGATGGCGACAACGGTCAGACCATAAAGGCCAATGATCGAGGCCAGTTGCGCGGTCACGAGATTGCCGCCAAGCGCCATGCCGAATGTGTTCCAGGGAAATCCGGTCAACACACGCCCACGCAGCCATTCCGCAAAACTCAATCCGGCGGCAAACGCAAACAGACGGCCGGCGCCAGGTGTCCAAAGCAGCCGCGCCAGCATAAAGCCGAGACCGGGAAAAATCGCGAGCGCGGCGGGGAGCCCGACGACGCCCAGCGGCAAGGCCCAGGCGAATTCGTCCGCCTCGACGAGGAACGCCGCGCCAAGCCACCAGAGCCCCGCCAGGAAATAACCAAAGCCCCACCACCAGCCGGCACCGAAGGCCCGCCGGAGTGCAGGCGGCAAGTTCAAGCGAACCCGCCGCCCGGCCGGCACTTGGCGCGTCTCCGCGCAGCCGTCGATGAGCCAGACGGCAACGGTCATCGGGATCGCGAGCGCGGGGAAAAAGTTAAAAGGCGCCATCGCAAGCGCGCCGGTGGCGCCGGCGGCGAGCGCGATCATGCGGCGGCGCCAGCCTGAGGCGAGAATGATCGAAGCGGCGAGCGCGAGCATGGCGGGCTTTCTCGAACCCAATCATGATTTCTATCGAGATCGCGCGAAGGACTTTCGCGCATTTCCCATCCGTTGGACCAAACCATGCGCGAAAGCGCTTGCCGGCGGAGGGTATTATCTGCCACCCTTCTCCGGAGGGCCGCCTTGTTTGGCAAGCTCGCCAGGAGCGGGGCTGTCCGCGACTTGCCTGGGGAGCGGAAGCGCCCCGGCGATGCGGATCTTGACCCGCTTGACGCGGCGCGGGTCGGCGTCCACCACTTCGAATTCGATGCCGTCCTCGACAATGATTTCGCCACGCGCCGGAACATGCCCCGCCAGCGCCGTGACGAGCCCCCCCAAGGTATCGACCTCCCCGGCGTCGCCGATCGCGGTGAGATCGGCGTCGATCGCGCGGAAAACCTCGCCGAGATCGGCGCGCGCGTCCACGATGAAATTTCCGTCCGCGGCGGCTTCGACCTTCGGGCTTTCGCCAGAATCGTGTTCGTCCTCGATATCGCCGACAATCATTTCCACAATGTCCTCGATCGACGCTAGACCTTCGGTGCCGCCATATTCGTCGATGACGAGCGACATGTGGGTTCTCGTGGCTTGCATTTTCACCAGTAGATCGAGGGCCGGCATGGACGCGGGAACGAACAGAACCGGGCGCAGAATATTGGCCTGCGATAAAGACATATCCAAGCCGCGGCGTGGCCAGCGGCAGCTTGCGGCAGCTTTGCCCTCGGGCTCCGCGAGCGGCGAACCGGCCGCAGGCTCCGTCTGATGCGGGGGGGTCGCGGCGGCGGCGAGATAGGCGACAAAATCGCGGATATGCACCATGCCGCGCGGATCGTCGAGGGTTTCGCCATGCACGGGCAGGCGCGAATGACCGGCGGTGCGAAATACCTCGAGCACATCGGCGAGCTTGGTTTGAAGCGACGCGGCGACGATGTCGGCGCGGGGAACCATCACATCGCCGACTTGCACTTCATGCAAGGCGAGGACGTTTTTCAACAATGCGCGCTCTTGCGGGGAAATATCGTCCTCGATCGATGTATCCGCAAGAGCATCCTCGATGTCGTCGCGAGTCGACAGTCCGCCGAGACCGAACAAAGCGCGCAACCGGTCGAACAGGCTTGGCTTCCCGCCGGAACCTGTTTTGCCTGCCTCACTCATGGGGTCATGTTCAGTCATTGGCGCCGGTTGCTTCCTCGAACAACGATTCCCGGAAGGGTCCGGCAATCCCGAGCCCGCCGAGAATCGCGCGTTCGAGCGCCTCCATCGTCTCGGCTTCGGCCGCCCCGGCATGGTCGTGTCCGATAAGGTGCAAAAAGCCATGCACCAGAAGATGGGCGACGTGATCGCGCAACGGCCTTCCTGCTGCGGAGGCTTCCCGCGAGGCGGTCTCGAACGCGATGACGATATCGCCGATGAGCGGCGCCGAAGCCGGATCGCCCCCGGCTGGAAAAGAAAGAACATTGGTGGGCTTATCGATTCCAAGCCATTTGCGGTTGAGGCCGCGGATGAAGCCGTCGTCGCAGAAAAGGACGCTGATTTCGGCGTTCGCGGCCAGCGAGACGCCGCTTTCCCCGATCGCCACGAGGATCGCCGCCTCGGCAAGTTGCGAAGAGTCCTCGAGGGACGCCCATTCTTCAGATTCGATCGCAACGTCGATCACAAGATTCATGCCCGCCGTCCCTCGCCCTTGGCTGGCCGCGCCGCCGCCTCATAGGCGCCGACGATCCGGCGCACGAGATCGTGGCGGACGACGTCGCCTTCCTTGAAGACGACGTGGCCTATTCCCTCAAGCCCGGAGAGAAGTTCGATCGCCTCGCTAAGCCCGGACTTCTGGCCGGGCGGAAGATCGGTTTGCGACGGATCTCCGGTGACAATCATGTGCGATCCTTCGCCGAGACGAGTTAAAAACATTTTCATTTGCATCGGCGTCGCATTTTGCGCCTCGTCGAGCAGAACGCAGGCGTTGCTCAAGGTTCGCCCGCGCATAAACGCGAGGGGAGCGACCTCGATCATCCCAATTTGCATGCCGCGTTCGAGCATACGGGCATCCATGAAATCGGCGAGCGCGTCGTAGATCGGCCGCAAATAAGGATCGACCTTGTCGCGCATGTCGCCGGGCAGGAAACCTAGCCTCTCGCCCGCTTCCAGCGCGGGTCGCGACAAGATCAGACGTTCGACCGCGCCTTGTTCCAGCAAAAGAACCGCGAAGCCGACGGCAAGCCACGTCTTGCCGGTGCCGGCGGGCCCCTCGGCGAAAACCAGCTCGTGGCGCTTCATCGCGCGGAGGTAGAGGTCTTGTGCCATGTTGCGCGCGCGTACCATACCGCGCCGGCGGGTGCCTATTTGTTCGAAAACGGCGCGCCCGGCCTCGTCCTCCTTCGGGAACAGAGTGCCTTGCAGGGCGCCTTCCTCGATCGCCCCGTCGACATCGCCGAGCCCGACCGGCTGGCCAAGCTCTACCCGCGCATAGAGATTTTCCAATACCAGCCGCGCCCGTTCGCACGCCAGCGCCGGCCCCTTGATCGTCACGTGATTGCCGTTCGCATTGGCGATCACGCCGAGCCTGCGTTCGAGCTTGGCAAGGTTCTGGTCGTAATGTCCGAAGACGAGCGAGGCATGGCGATTGTCGTCGAAGGCCAAGGTTACCTCGGCTGCGGCGTCCTCGCCCGGAACTCGCTTGAATTCTTGCCGCATTAACGGCGCCGAACGATCCGGTGGTTTCAACGAGGCGCCCCGCGCGCGGCCCGGTCCGGCAACAGCCGCCCGAAAAGCGAATTGGCGCCAGCGGAGACGATCTCGGCGCGAACGACTTCGCCGATGCGATCGAGGCTCCCTTCGATCTGAACCGCCTGGAGATAGGGCGACTTGCCCGCGATTTGGCCCGCGTGCCGGCCCGGTTTTTCAATCAGCACGTCGAGCGTGCACCCAGCCATTTTGCGATTGAATGTGCGCCGCTGCTCGTCGAGGAGGGTCTGAAGCCGCGCGAGCCGCTCCGATTTTACGAATTCGGGGATCTGATCTTGCAACGCGGCCGCGGGGGTGCCGGCGCGGGGCGAATATTTGAACGAAAATGCGTTCGCGAAGTCGACCTTTTCGATCAAATCCAAGGTTGCCGCGAAATCCTCTTCGCTCTCGCCAGGAAAGCCGGCGATGAAATCGGAGGACAAGGCGATGTCTGGCCGCGCGCCGCGGATTTCCGCGACAAGCGCGATGTAGCCGGTGCGCGTGTGCCTGCGGTTCATCGCGGCGAGGATTTTGTCGGAACCGGATTGAACCGGCAGATGCAGGAAGGGCATTAAACGTGCTTGATCGCGATGCGCCTTGATGAGGCTCGCGTCCATGTCGCCTGGATGGCTCGTCGTGTAGCGGATGCGGGCGATACCCGGCACTTCGGCGATGCGTGCGGTTAACTCAGAAAGCGAAGCGAAGGCGCCTTCCGGCGTTCGGCCATGATAAGCATTGACGTTTTGGCCGATCAGGCTCACCTCGCGGACACCCGCGGCGGCCAGCATTTCGACTTCCGCAACGATGCCTTCGACCGGCCGCGAGGCTTCCGCGCCGCGCGTGTAGGGCACCACGCAGAACGTACAGAACTTATCGCAGCCTTCTTGCACGGTCACGAAAGCGCTGACGCCGCGCTTGCGAATTTGGCGCGGCGAAGGCCCGGCGA
The DNA here is from genome assembly GCA_003244015.1 of Hyphomicrobiales bacterium. Taxonomy (GTDB): domain Bacteria; phylum Pseudomonadota; class Alphaproteobacteria; order Rhizobiales; family Beijerinckiaceae; genus Methylocapsa. The sequence goes on from QHBR01000059.1 coordinate 5,608, forward strand.
GGTGATCGAACTTGCTTGCGGCGGGAAAATCCGTGTCAAGGACCTCGCGTGAGGTTCCGGCGCGGCGCAAAAGCTCGGGCAAGCGGTGATAGCTTTGCGGTCCAACGACGATATCCACCGCTTTTTGGCGCCGGAAAATTTCCTCCCCTTCGGCCTGCGCGACGCAGCCCGCGACAATGATTTTGGTCTCCCGCCCGGCCGAGGCGCGCGCGGCCTTAAGCGCGCGCAGCTTGCCCAATTCGGAAAAAACCTTCTCGGCGGCGCGCTCCCTTACGTGGCAGGTATTCAAAATAACAACGTCGGCGTCCTCGACCCGAGCGGTTTCGGCAATACCTTCCGGCGCCAGAACATCGGCCATCCTTTGCGAATCATAGACGTTCATCTGACAGCCGTAAGACTTCACGAACAGCCGGCGGCGTGGGAGGCTTTGTCCCGACCCGCCGGTAGCGGCTTGGATGCCACGCGTTTGATCGAAACCAGACATTCTAACCGATGGTCCACGCGGCGCTAGCCGCTTACGCTCGCCACAATATTCAGCTTGTCCGAGACAAGCACATTATAGCAAGTCGCGCCGCATAACGAGTGCCCCAGCTAACCGGGCGCCGGCGGTGCGGAAATAGGCTTTACGCTCGCCCACCTGCTCGAAGCCGAAACGCGCGTAAAGGGCGCGGGCGGCGGAGTTTTCGGCATCGACCTCGAGGAACAGCCGGTCGACCCTGATCGCGGCCAGCCCGGCCATATGCGGCGCGAGGAGACTGGTGGCGATCCCGCGGCGGCGCCATTCCGGAGCCACGGCGATCGTCAGGATTTCGGCCTCGCCGGCGGCGACGCGGGACAGGACAAAACCCGCCAGATGCTCCTCCTTAGCTTCGATCGCGCCGTCCGCGAACGTCCCGGACGCGACAAAAAGCTGTTCAAAATCGGCTTCGTGCCAGGGATAGGCGAAGCTCGTCGCGTGGATGGCCGCGCATTCCGCGCTCCGCTCGGCACCGATGGGGCGGATGCAAGGCGCAGCTCTGGACGTCCAACGGATCATTCCGGTTCACGGCGCCGCCGGTTGAGACTGTGTCGCCTCTGGCGCCTTGGCGGCGGGCGGCGCCAAGTAGAAGGGTCGCGGCGGGGTCAGGACGGGGTCGGCGAGAAGACCGAGTTTAGCAACAAAAACAATATCTAATCCGGCATTTTCGCGGCCGATCCAGGTCTCTGTTCCGGCCGCTAGAGCCTCGATTGCGAGCAGCGGCGCACCCGATCCGGCGAGCCGCACTGGTCCCGCGCCAAGCGCGCGCACGGCCTCGCGCGCCGGCGCGATCCGAGGCGGAAGGACGGCCCTTCCATCAGGTCCGAAAACGGCAAAGAAAACATTGCCCCGGCGCGCATCGATCGCGGCGACGACGAGACCTGGCTTTTGCTCCAGGATCAGGGGCGCGGCTAGGGCCGCCAGGGTCGAAACCCCGGCAACCGGAATCTTGCAAGCGATTCCGATCGCGCGCGCGGCGGCGATCCCGGCGCGAAGCCCGGTAAAGGACCCGGGGCCTACCGTCACCGCCACCCGCCCGAGCGATGCAAAACCTCCCTCGACGCGGGCCATGACCCGGTCGATCAACGGCAAAAGAGCTTCCGCATGGCCCCGCTCCATCGCAATCGTCTCGATCGCTTCAGGGCTATCCGCGCCATCGTCAAGGACGCAGGCCGAAACCGCAGGAAGCGCTGTGTCGATCGCCAATATTTTCATGTGCCAAAGCTCAAAACTTGCCAAGACTTCGGCCGAACGCGGGGAACGGACCGGGCGAAGCCGCGAAAATTAGATTTGTTCGACCGCGCGCACATCTGGGACATAATGCTTAAGCAAATTCTCGATCCCGTGCCGGAGCGTCGCGGACGACGAAGGACAGCCGGAACACGACCCCTTCAGGGCGAGATAGACGGTGCCATCGCGGAAACCGCGAAATTTGATGTCGCCGCCATCGTTGGCGACCGCCGGACGGACATGCGTTTCGATCAGTTTCTTGATCGTTGCGACGGTCTCGGCATCGTCGCCCGCGAAGAACTCCTCGCCGTCGCCTTCCGCGGCGCCATCGAATTCGCCGATGAGCAAGGGTTCGCCCGAAACAAAATGCTCCATGATGGCGCCGAGAACCACAGGTTTGAGATCCGGCCAGTCGCCGCCGGATTTCGTGACGGAAATGAAGTCCGAGCCAAAAAACACGCCGGAGACGCCGTCGATCGAAAACAGCGCCTGCGCGAGCGGCGATTGTCCGGCGCCTTCGGTGTCTCTGATGTCGAGCGTGCCTTGCGTCAAGACGGGGCGGCCGGGCAGAAATTTCAAGGTTGCGGGGTTGGGTGTGGCTTCGGTCTCGATGAACATGGAATTCTCCCAAATGTCCGGTTCGGACAGGAATTATTCTAAAATATGATGGAGATACCGCCAATGGGCAAGCGGTAAGCTTGGTGCGGGAATTTCTACGTATGGTGGCCGCCAGCAACGGTTTCTTGTCGCATTGGATCCCGTCGTGCTCGAAGCCAGTTGATTTTACATGATCTTCGCCACGATTATGAGTGTGAAACTGGGTTTCATTACCGCCGATCAAGCGCCAAAAAACAATTAGCCCCGGCGCGCACGCGTCTTGCGGCGGGGAACCGGCCACGCCAGGCAATCGTTTAACACCAGGACTTGGCGGGTCGACGCGAAGATCCGGCCGGCGGGGCAAGATGCTTTAACTACTTCGCGGCGGACTGTACCGCAAAGGCCCAGGGCATTAATGGGGCATTGATCATGGCTCAATTAGCTGAGGTAGGCGAACATCTCCTCGCCGCGGCGATGGCCGCTCCTTATCTTGAGCGCGACGAAGAACATGCGCTTGCCTTGCGGTGGAAAAATCATGCTGATGAAGCGGCCATGCATAAACTCGCGCGGGCGCATATGCGGCTCGTCATCGCGCTTGCGGTGCGTTTTCGCCATTATGGCGTGTCGCTTGCCGACTTGATCCAGGAGGGCCACGTCGGACTCTTGGAGGCCGCCGCGCGGTTCGAACCGGACCGCGACGTGCGCTTTTCGACCTATGCGACGTGGTGGATCCGCGCCTCCATGCAAAATTATGTTTTGCATAATTGGTCGATTGTACGCGGCGGAACAAGCTCGGCGCAGAAGGCGCTTTTTTTCAATCTTAGGAGGATGCGCGCGAAACTGGCGCAGGGAGGCAGTTCGCGCACCGGGACGGAAGTATTTAGCCAAATCGCCGAGGTGCTCGGCGTATCCCGCGCGGATGTCGAGGTCATGGACGCGCGACTCTCGGGCCCCGACGTGTCCTTGAATGCGCAAATCGGGGACAGTGAGTCCGCTGTCGCCGTGGAGCGAATGGCGATGCTCGTCGACGATAAGCCGCGCCCAGACGAGGTGGTTGGTCTTGCCCTCGATACCGATCGGCGAGTTGCCTGGTTGCACGAGGCCTTGACCGCGCTTTCCGAACGCGAACGGCGAATTCTGCGCGAACGCCGCCTCGCCGATGAAGCGGCGACGCTCGAAGCCTTGGGCGATCGCCTCGGCATTTCCAAGGAAAGAGTCCGCCAGATCGAGAGCCGGGCCATGGAAAAATTGCGCGAGGCGCTAACCAAACGCCATATGGAAAACGCCGCGGAAGCCATGCTTTGACCCCACGGCGGCCGGCAACAGCGGGTAGGCGTAATGGCCAGGCGCTCTCATAAAGGACAATGCGCAAAAATAACTGGCAGTCCCTTACGAAGGCATAGCATCGGTTCGAGCTAGTGGATCGACTCTAAC
>QHBR01000182.1 GCA_003244015.1 Hyphomicrobiales bacterium
GACATGGCTGCGGCTCTTGCCGATCACCTTGGCAAGATCGGCCTGCGTATAGAGGAATTCGTCGCCAAGCCGCTCGTAGCCGGCCGCTTCATCGAGTGGATCGAGGTCGGCTCTCTGGACGTTTTCGATGATAGCGAGTTCAAGCGCCTGCCGGTCGCCGGCCTCGAAGGCAACGATCGGCACCTCATGCAATCCGGCGCGCTGCGCCGCCCGCCAGCGCCGCTCTCCGGCGATGATCTCGAAGGTGCCCGGAAGATCCGGCACGGGGCGTGCGAGAATCGGCTGAATGATGCCTTTTTCCTTGATCGAGGCGGCGAGTTCGTCGAGGGAATCGCTGCCGAAATTCCGGCGCGGATTGCGCGGATTAGGGCGGAGAAATTCGATCGGAATTTTCTGCGTCGCGCGGGCAGCAAGGGCACCTTGCGCGGTTTCCCCGGCCCCGCCAAGCAAGGCAGCAAGACCGCGCCCGAGCCGCGGCGGCGCTTCTTCGGCGGATTTACTGAGTTTCATGCTGAAATACCCCGGTTAAGAATAATTCTATTGGGTGCCGGCCCTAGAACTCGGTCTGTTTCAAAGGCCCGCATACGACAACCTTCGCCTTCGCCCTGAGAAAGCCCGAGGGGCTGTCTCGCCCATCCGCGCCCTTGCCCCCGGCGGCCACGCCATTTCCACGCTCGCGTTGGATCATTTCCGACGCCAGTTTTAGATAGGCTTGGCTGCCGCTGCATTTAAGATCGTAAAGAAGAACCGGCTTGCCATGCGATGGCGCTTCAGACACGCGCACATTGCGCGGGATGACCGTTTCATAGACCTTGTCGCCCATAAAACCCCGCACATCCGCCACCACCTGCGCGGCGAACGTGTTGCGCGAATCGAACATCGTCAGAACGATACCGTGCATGGTCAGTCCGGGATTGAGGCTTTTCCTGACCTCTTCCACCGTGGTCAATAGCTGCGACAACCCCTCGAGCGCGAAAAACTCGCATTGGAGCGGCACGAGCACGGCATGCGCGGCCGCCATCGCGTTCATTGTGAGAAGGTTCAAGGAGGGCGGGCAATCGACGAGAACATAGGTGAAGCGCTCTTCGGCCTCGGCGGCGTTTTGCTCGTCCGCGAGAACGCTAAGCGCTTTTTTGAGGCAATAGGCGCGATCCGGGCGTGCCGCGATTTCGAGTTCGAAACCGACAAGATCGAGCGTCGAAGGCGCGATGAAGAGGCGGGGAACCCCGGTTTCCCGAAGGACGGCGCCGAGGCGCTCCTGTCCGCTCAAGACGTCGTAGGTCGAAATTTTGCGGCTTTCCCGGTCGATTCCAAGGCCCGTCGAGGCATTGCCTTGGGGATCGAGATCGACGATAAGCACCCGTTCCCCGATCGCGGCGAGCGCGGTTCCGAGATTGATGGCGGTCGTGGTTTTGCCGACCCCGCCTTTTTGATTGGCAAGCACGAGCACACGCATGGCGGCAACCGGCACCTCGTTCTCCTCAAAAAACCTCAGCTGCCTAATTGACTACGGAGCATTCCACTGCTGCGCCGTCATGTCAGAATTGAAAGCCTTCCTTCCGGCAGAAATCATTGAAGTTCATATGTGTAACGCCCTCCGCCGCGCATATATCCGGGATGTGCCGCTTCTTTGAGTTCTTATCGACGGGCTTCTCCATGCTGAGAACTGGGAGCTTAAGCGTTTTCGCGAGCGCAATTATGGATATGTCGTTGAGACATACCGTTTTTGGTGATCCGCCGCAAAATTCCCGAATGTATGGCTTGTGATCCAATCCCATCTTTGCGGCATGTTTCAGGTAATCCTGCCAATTCCAATTCCCTTTCGTAACCTCGTAGAGGATGAGTGCCTTGTTCGTGTTCAGGTAATTGCCGAAGCTTCCTTGTATCCGGATAATCTCGTCGAAAATCTCTTCGGTAACTGCGACATGGCCAGCTGCAATCGTTCCTCTCACGCATTTCCATAGTGAGGCGTGGATGTCCTCTGGAATCTCCTCGTAAGGATGCGACAGGCCGGATGTGTCCACGCAGTATTTGGACATTTACGTTCCGAAATCCTCCCGTATGTCGTGGAGATGAGCGAGGTTCTTGATGCCCATAAACTCTGCCGCATTGTGGTTTGTTATTCTCCCGGCATTCCACGCTTCAATTACAAGCGACGTGTAGAGCGTTCCTAGTGAGCTGGCGTATCGACGGCCATAAAATTTCGGTCGCCCAAACGCTCTAAAGTTCTTCTCCTCCTCGTTATAGATCGGTTTTTTCACGTCCCAGTAATACGAGGCGTCCACATAGTTGAGTTCGACAAGCCTAACGAGCATGGCATGCTCGCTCACGCCGAAGTAGATCGCTAACTCGGAAATATCCGAATCTGGAATCGCCTCTCGTGGCATATTCGGTATCGGGTGCCGAGCAAGCATCGTTTGACGTGGTATCAGAAATGCACCAGCGAATTTATTGCACCAATCTTCCACGCGCCTCACATCCGGATCACCGCCCTGTCGCGGTATTGCGCCGCTTATCGCGCTTTGCCGTAACAAGACATGCGCTAATTCGTGTCCGAGAGTGAAAGCCTGAGCATTAGGAGATTCGCTGGTGAAGACAATTACCGGCAGTGGAAACTCAGCGATGCAGAAACCCCCCACTTGATAGCGGTTTAGATCGGATTTGCGGAGTGTGAGGATTCCGAGAGATTCGATTTTATCCCTGATCAGATTAGGAATACCAGCGCGCTGCTGAGTTGTGATAAGTCCCGCCTGTTGCTCAATCGGGAACTGCATCGCGTCGCGAACCGTCGCAGCGACCGCGTCTACATCACTTTCTATTGTAGCAAAAACGTTTTCCGGTACTTGTGGAACGTCCTCGCCTATCTCTGAGTAGAGGTCTAAGGCGTTTTCGCGCTGCGTTTCGGCCCAGAGCTGCGCATCTAAGAGTTCGCGGGTATCGCTGGGATCATCTGCACCCCGATAGAGGCGGAAATCAGGAATACGTTTTGGCTCTGGAAGTTCGGGTGCAGCGGGCAAAAACCATTCCAGAAATGATCGACCATAGAGCGCAGCTAAGTCGCGCGCTTGCTTGACCGTGGGAGCGAAGGTTCCGTCGTCGCTTTCCCAGTCCGAAAGGATTTCTTTCGAAAGGGCAAGTTTTTTTGCTGCATCGTCAAGACTGTAGCCAGCGCGGTCACGTGCCCAGCGGAATACGGCAGGCGTAAAAGGAAGACTATCTGCCGTACGCTTCCGAGCCATCCGAATTTTCCACATTACATAACGGGCAGGATGGGCAAGCAACTCTATTGCCGCTCGGCTGCCTTGGCAAATGATAATGACGCCTCCTGCAACCAATGAAATTAAATTACACCACAAGTAGTAATAGAACAAATAGTGAATATAACAATTTATCCCTTACAGAAAAATGTCTTGTATATTTTTATACAAAATAGGGTTTATCGTGTACTCCTTGAAATACTCATATGACATGTCGCATTCTTCTCTCACCTGCGCGGGGGCCAAACTGCTTCCCTCCAGGCGCAATCCTTCACTCGGGACGCCGCCTGACAAGCACCAGCCGCGCCGCGGAACAGGTTTGGCTCTCGATCATCGTGATTAAGTATTTACCGGCCGTTAATGAATCGGTCAATTCCGCCTCAAGGAGTTTTCCCTTGGAAAAAACCCCAACGGCGCCTTTGTCGATGAATTTTTCCGCGTAGCCGAGGAGGGCTTCGATCGGCGCCAGCGCGCGCGCGCTCACCGCGTCGATCTTCTCGTCGAAGCCGGGCAGGATTTTTTCGAGTCTGCCGCAGTGGATGATCGCGGGCGCCGATGTTTCGCGAATAACATTTTGCAGAAAGGCGCATTTGCGCCTGTCCGCCTCGACGAGATGGACCCGCGCCTCGGGATTATCCGCGTATTTGATCGCCGTCACAAGCCCGGGAAATCCCGCGCCCGAGCCGAGATCGAGCCAGCGCCGAGCTTCTGGAACCGCCTCTGAAACCTGAAGCGAATCGGCGAAATGCCTGACCCAGAGATCGTCCAAGCTCGATTTTCCGACCAAGTTAACCGCGCGCTGCCATTTTTCAAGGAGATTCGCGTAGATTTCCAAGCGCCGCAGTGTCGCCTCCGGCAAGCCTGCGAGGAGAGGGTGCGCCGCGCGCGGCGAGACGCGGGGCAAAGCTCGACGTCCAGCGCCGGCGTGGCGGAGCTTTGACGCCAAAAGGGTCATGGCGGCGGGTGTCATTCCTTCGATTCGTCCGGCCTGCCCCATCGTGCGCGGCCGGATGAGCGCAAGCTGCGACCGTATCTCGGTGGAAAGGCCAGGCAGCAGAGCATAATCGACATCATCGGGGATGGTCAGCGCCTCGTCGCGCCTGAAGGCTTCGATATCCTTGGTCTGGCGGTCAAGATAAACCGCGTATTTGGCATCGATTTCGATTTGCGCGGCGGCTTTTGGCGCGATCCCGCCAAGCTCCGGCCAGATCGTCCGTAGGCTCCCGATCGAAACGCCAGGCAATGCGAGGAGGCCGAAAGCGGTCCGGCGCGTTCCGTCGCAGTTGACCTTGAGACCATGCCGCGCCGCCTCGTTCGGGGTGAGGCTCAATTTTTCGAGGAGCGCGCGCGCGCGGGAGAGGGCCGCCGCCTTCGTGGCATAAGCCCGCCGCCGGTCCGCGCCGACGCAGCCGAGACCGGTGCCCCACGCGGTCAGCCGTTGATCGGCGTTGTCGGCGCGCAGCGACAAGCGATATTCGGCGCGCGAGGTGAACATGCGATAGGGCTCACTCACCCCCTTCATCACCAAATCGTCGATCATCACGCCAGCATAGGCGTCCGAGCGGCTAACGGTGATTGGGTCCTTGGTCCCGGCGCGCAGCGCGGCATTGAGCCCCGCGACGAGGCCTTGCGCGCCCGCCTCCTCATAGCCCGTGGTGCCATTGATCTGGCCGGCGAGGAAAAGCCCGTGAAGTTTTTTTGTCTCGAGGCTCGGGGTCAAGGCGCGCGGATCGATGAAATCATATTCGATCGCGTAACCAGGCCGCAGCATCCGGGCCTTGGAAAGACCGGGAATGGTGTGGAGGAATTGCTGCTGAACCTCCTCCGGCAGCGCGGTCGAAATACCGTTGGGATAGATGGTGGCGTCGTCCAGTCCCTCCGGTTCGAGGAAAATCTGATGCGCCTCGCGCTCCTTGAACCGGACCACCTTGTCTTCGATCGAGGGGCAATAGCGCGGCCCCCGGCCAGAAATCGCGCCGGAATAGACCGGCGACTGGCCAAGATTTTTTTCGATGATCGCGTGGCCCTCTGGAGTCGTATGGGTGATGAAGCAATCGACCTGCGGCGTGCGGATCGCCTCGGTCAAATAGGAAAAAGGCTCGGGCTCGGCGTCGCCGCTCTGGCGTTCGAGCATGCCGAACTCGATCGTGCCGCCATCGAGCCTTGGCGGCGTTCCGGTCTTGAGACGCCCAAGGCCAAGGCCTAGTTCCTGTAGTCTCTGGCCGAGGCGGATCGCCGGGCTTTCCCCCATGCGTCCGGCTGGAAAGGTCTTTGTGCCGATATGGATGATGCCGCGCAAAAATGTTCCCGTCGTCAGGACGAGCGCGCCGCAGCGCATTTTTTCGCCATCCACGGTCTCGATCCCTTCGACGCGGGCGTCGTTCAAGAGAAGATCGGCGGCCTCGGCTTCGATCACGCTGAGATTTGCGATGTCCCGGATCGCCGCCTGCATCGCCTCCCGGTAGAGTTTTCTGTCGGTTTGCGCCCTTGGGCCGCGCACGGCGGGGCCTTTCGTGCGGTTCAGAATGCGAAACTGAATGCCTGCTTTGTCCGCGACGCGGCCCATGAGCCCGTCGAGGGCGTCGATTTCGCGCACGAGATGGCCCTTGCCGAGGCCGCCGATGGCGGGATTGCAGGACATTGTGCCGATCATCGCGAAGGAGAGCGTGACGAGAGCGGTCCGTGCGCCCATCCGCGCGGCCGCCGACGCCGCCTCGCAGCCGGCATGGCCGCCGCCCACCACGATCACGTCAAAAGCGCCCGGCATCCTCTGACCTCTGGGTTAATTGTTTAGAATTGATCTAAAAATGTTTCACGTGAAACATTTTTCTGGGTCGCCCAAACGCTTTGCCGAAATGTTTGGTGCGAGGCAATCGCCGTCTCCATTTTTAGAACTATTCTAAAAATGTTTCACGTGAAACATT
>QHBR01000239.1 GCA_003244015.1 Hyphomicrobiales bacterium
CCGTTTGCGAGCCGATTGACACATTTGACTACTTTTAACGGCTTGCTCTATGATTTTCAGGCGTCGGGCGACTTTGTGCTGGCGCAAGTCGATCCGGACTTCAGCGTTCAAACACGGCAAGTGTCGGGGGCTCCGACGTGGCCAAACGCATCGGTTAACAGTGCGGTTGGAACGCGAATGGGAAAGACCAGTGTCGCGGTCTGCCTTGTGCCGCCGCGGTTTGAAATTGCGCCAGCGGCGCCAGCGTTTCTAGCCGTCGATGGCAAGACCGTCGATCTAGGCGACGGCAAATCGCTTTCTCTGCCCGATGGGGTCGGCGTCAGGCGAAAGGGAAATGTCTACTTCATAACGGACAAGGGCGGTGACTCGGTTCGCGCCGAAGCAAACCCGACCTGGATCAACGTCACCGTGGGTCTCGGCCGTTGGCCTGTCGAGGCGCGGGGTCTCCTCGCCAACGCCAACGGAAACGTCAACGAGATCGCGACGCGCGACGGAATAGCGCTGGCGAACCCGTTTTCCTTCGAAGATCTTTATCACCGCTACGCCGATAGCTGGCGCGTCCCATCGAAAGAGTCGCTGCTGAGGGTCTGCGGGGACAGGGAGATTGAAAGCGGTATTCCTACGAGGATATTTTACGCGAACGATCTCGATCCGGCGGTATACGAGCGCACCCGAGCGGTCTGCATTGTGGCTGGTGTGAAGATAGGGCCGCTCCTCGACGCCTGCACGCTCGACGTTGCGGTGATTGGCAGCGACGCGGCGGCACAAGTTTTTGTTGGCGCGCCTGCCCCCATCGCTGTAGGAAATGTCACTACTTCCGACAACAGCTGGAAATGGCTGTGGTTGGTGTTGGCACTTGTAATCGTAGCTTTAATCGCGTTCATTCTGTGGATGTTTCTGATTCGAAAGACTCCCTGATTCCTTGACCACGGTAGCGTGTTAATAAAGATACTGCTCGCAAAATAAGTAAAGCCATATTCGTGGCAAAGAAACATTTGCACCGCGCAATTGCGCTGTGCGCGGTGCTGGCAATCGTGTTGCGCCTAACCGCTAAAAATGCTGGAAAGAAGGCCGCGCGACGGCCAAACTCCGCCCCTCCGTATCCTTGAACACTGGCGGCGCGCTCCCTGGCATGGCCGTGGCAACCGGCCGCACCAAGATCCCGGCGGCGGCGGCATCGGCTTCGAAGGCGGCGCTGTGGGAAGGCGGCACGGAGCAAAGAATCTCATAATCGTCGCCACCCGTAAGAATCGTTTCGAGGAGAGATGGGGCTTCGTGCAAAATTTTCCGCGCGGCTTTGGAGAGCGGCACGTCGGCGGTCTCGACCTCGGCGGTCATCCCGGTCAGGCCCAACATTTTGGCAAGATCCCCCGCAAATCCATCGGAAATATCCATGGCCGCGTGCGCATGGGCGCGCAGCGCCTCCCGCAAGGCGAGACGTGGCTCCGGCAGAAGAGCGCGGCCGGCGAGATAGGCGGCATCCGCTTGTGCAACGCATTTCGTCCACTGCGAATCGTGCGACGCATCGACGCGGTATCGCAGCCCCAAGGCCGCGTCCCCAATTGTCCCCGTCGCATAAATGCGGTCGCCCGCAGCAACGCCTGCGCGCAAAACCATTTTTTGCGCCGGGACGGTGCCGAAAGCGGTAATCGAGACGATGAGCAGCCCGGGACTCTTCACGGTGTCGCCGCCGAGCAGCGGACATTTGTAAGCCGCGGCATCCGCGCCGAGCCCTTGCGCGAAACCCGCGAGCCAATGCACCGTCCAATCCTCGGGCAAGGCAAGCCCGAGAAGAAAACCGGAAGGCTCCGCGCCCTTGGCGGCAAGATCGGAGAGGTTCACCCGCAAGGCCTTACGGGCGACCGCGCCGGGCGGATCGTCCGTAAAGAAGTGCTCTCCGGCGATCGACATATCCTTGGTCGCGATGATGTCGTGGCCTGGTTTTTGGGCGAGAATCGCTGCATCGTCGCGCAGGCCAAAGGCCCCCGGCCCCGCGAGCGGCGCGAAGTAGGTCGCGATCAATTCGTCTTCGGAAGGACGCGCCATCGATTTGCAATTTTACCCGCGCGATTGAAATTCCGCCACACGGCACTGGCGCGCCATGGCATCCAGCACCGCATTGATCATTCCGGCTTCCTCGGGGCCAAAAAAGGCGCCGGCGATATCGACATATTCCGTGATCGACACACGCGCCGGAACATCCGCGCGCTCTCTCAATTCATAGGCGCCCGCGCGCAAGATCGCGCGCATGACGGAGTCGATCCGCGCCAAGGGCCAGCCCGCCGCCAAGGCTTTGTCGATCGACCGGTCGATCGGACCCTGGCCGGAAACAACGCCGGTCAGAATATCGCTGAAAAACGCGGTTTCCGCTTGCCTGTATTGCACGCCCTCGATTTCAGTGCCGATCCAGAACGACTTGAATTCGGCACAAGTCTCCTTCAGGCCTTTCCCGGTGACCTCCATTTGATAGAGAGCCTGAACGGCGGCGAGGCGGGCGGCGGAACGCCGGCCGGCATTGGCCATCAGGACGCCCCGATTGCAAGCTTCAGCCGATGGATCGAAAGAGCCGCCCGAGCGGCGTCGCCACCCTTGTCGCCTTGCCGGGGGTCCGCGCGCGAAAGGGCTTGGGCCGCGGTATCGACGGTCAAAACGCCATTGCCGAACGCGAGTTTTCGCGCAAGGGAAATCCGCATCAAAGCGCGCGCGCTTTCATTGGCGACGATCTCGAAATGATGGGTCTCGCCGCGAATGACGCAACCGAGCGCCACCGCTCCGTCGAAGGGGTGCTTCGAGGCTGCCGCATGGTCGAGCGCGATCGCCAGGGCGAGCGGGATTTCGAGCGCGCCGGGCACGCCGACGAGGTCGAAGGAGGCTCCCGCCCTGGCGAAGGCGGCTTTTGCACCCTCCAACAGCATCGCCGCGATATCTTCGTAATAGCGTGCCTCGACAATGAGAAAGCGCGCGCCCCTGGCTTCAAGGGTGGGCGGAGACCGGAGCGGCATGGCCATGTTGGTTACTCAAAGCGAGGGCGCGCGGGCAGGGCGGATTCAGGTAACAAGCGAAACCTACCGCCGCAAGCCTGGGGCCGAAGTCTTGCCGGGATTGCAACCTCCCAAAGCCGGACGTTGAAAACTTATTCCGCGCGCTCACGCCGCGCTTTTTGCGTTGCCGGCCGCCGGGAGCGGCACCGCGCGCCGCCCTCACGAGGAAGCGCGATAGCCATGCTGTAGTTTCGTCGAACGAACGATCGCGCGCGCCTCGCCATCATGACCGGCCGCGCATTCGTTGGCCGCGCGGCTAAGATCCGTCTCGATCTGATCGTACACTGACCGGTTGACATTTCCGGTGCCGACGTCGGCGTCAAGCACGGTTTGATAGTGGTTGAGATCCTTGGCGCAGCCGGCGCCCTCGGGGAATTTCGGCCAGTTCGGCGGAGCCGGCGCCTGGGGCGCCACGGCCGCCACTGGCGAGGAGGAGCCAGAGGTTTGATTGCAGCCGCCGAGGGCTATTGCGGCGAGAAGAACCCACGCCGAAAGGGATGCGGGGCTGAATATCGATCCAATTTGGGACGTTTTTCGCATTGCCAACCCCGCAAGACGCGTTCGGCCTGAGTTTCGCCGGATGCCATCGTGTCAGTACACATGCGGCCAGGGATAATCAACCAGAATGGATTACCGCCGGGAGCGCCGCGGGACCTTTTTGCGATCCATGGGCTGCCTCTGAAGGTCTGGCTCAACCACGGCATGCGGCTTTAGCCTGGCGAAAACATGCCGCCGCTTTGCATTCCCGAGGAGCCTGCAAAGCCGCGAACCACCGCCGGATTGCGCGGGATACTCTGCATGTTCGCGGCGAACGGATTGTCGCGGCAGGAATCGAGGATCACGAGGCCGAGGCTCTTGGCATGCCCTACCTGCAGCATCACGGTCTTAAGGGTGATCGCCTCGTTCTCGGCATCGGTGTCGGAGCGCAATTCGGCATCGACGGCGATCAGCCAGGTCTCGCCGGCGATCTCCATGCCGTGGCCGGCGAAATAGATGACCGCCATGTTGACCCCGAGCGCGTCGCGGCCAAATTGCGGCAGCGCTCGGCGCTTGGCGTCGAAGATTCCGTCGCGGACGGGGGTGACCGAAAAGCCGAGCCGCCCCCACGTCTGCTATTGGGGCCGGAAAACTCCGATAGGCTTGCGCCTATGCAAAGCCTCACCCCCATCCTTCGAGACGGCATTTCAGCCTTCCTCAGCGCGGCAGCCTTGCGATGAGCTTTTGGTACAGCGGGTTTCCCGCCGAAAACACATAGTCCTGCGCCGCTACGCAGACATGGGTCGCGCCTTGCGCGATCAGCCAATCGGCGAGCGGCGCAGCTTTGTCTTTCGGGCAATTCAAGGTCAGGCGTCCATCGGCCGCATGGAAGCGCGCGCGGGCAGAAAACGCCGCCTTCGCTTCCGAAAAAAGTCCGTCCTCCAGCTTCATAACGACGGCCGAGACCTCGCGCGTGGTGCGCGCCTCCTCTTCCGCCGCGATGCGCGAGAGAATGATGCGGGCGGTTTCGCGGGGACCAGCACTCCAATCGGCGCCAACCGACGCCACGAGATTGGCCTGCGAGCGCAAAATCGTGCCGTCGTCGAGAATTTTTAGCGCATTGGCAAGAAGCGTCGCGCCGGTCGTAGAAATATCGACGATGAGCTCGGCCTTGCCCGCCGCCGGTGCGCCCTCGGTCGCGCCAAGGCTCTCGACGATGCGGTAATCGGCGACATGCCGCTCGGCGAAAAAGCGCCGGGTCAGATGAACGTATTTGGTCGCGACGCGCATCCGCTCGCCGCGACGCGCCCGGAAGGCCGCCGCGACATCCTCCAGGTCCGCCATGGTTTTCACATCGATCCACGCGCGGGGCACGGCGACCACCACATGGGCGTGGCCGAAGCCGAGCGGCGCCAAAAGTTCGACTTTCGCTTCCGCACCGGCGATGGTTTCGCGAACGAGATCCTCGCCGGTGACGCCGAGATGTACCGTGCCAGACGCGAGTTGGGCGACAATATCGGTGGCGGAAAGAAAAGCGATCTCGACATTCGCCATGCCGGCCAAAGTGCCGCGATAGTCGCGCGAACCGTGCACGAGTTCGAGCCCGGCGCGGGCGAAAAAAGCCGCGGCGTTTTCCTGCAGCCGCCCTTTGGAGGGAACCGCGAGCACGAGAGGTTTGTTGGCGCCGAGCGCACTCATGGCGCTGCACCGGCGCGGCCCAGGCGGCCGATCCAGATTGCCGCGCCGATGGCGGGAATCGGCTGTTTCGCGCCAAGCGATTGGGGAAGCTGGTCGTAGCGCCCGCCGCCAATTAAAGGCTCTCCCGCGCCGTGCTCATGCGCCTCGAAAACAAAACCTGTGTAATAGTCGAGATTGCCGGTAAAGCGCGCGGAAAAATGGAGTCTGGCGGCATCGAGCCCCTGCATGGCGATGGACCCAAGCCGTTTGTCGAAACTGTCGAGGACGGCGGAAAGATCGAGGTTCGCGCCGGCGGCAAGCGCGCGCAATTGCGCGGACGCGGTATCAGGGTCGCCCTCCACGCCCAAGAATTGCTCGATGACCGCGCGCTTTTCCGCGGAAAATCCCGAGCCCGCCTTGAGTGCCGCCTGTTCGAGGAAACGATCGGCGATCTCAGCTGGGCTGCGGCCACCCGCCGGGGCCACGCCCGCGATGGAGAGAAGATCCTCGACGAGCGCGCGCGCGCCCTGCTTGCCGGCGCCTTCGAGAACGTCGAGCACGCCGGAATGATCGGCGCCGTTCAAGCCTGGCCTCAGGTTCATGTCGAGGGATTTGCCTTGATCGTGGCCACGCGCGATGCGGCGGCGCCATTGGGGCGTAATATCGAGCGCTTCGAGAAGCCTTGAAAACAGCCCGGCGTCGCCAATCCGCACAATGAGGCGCGAAGGGGCGGCCTGGCGTTGTTTGGCGGCGCTTGCCGCTTTGAGCGCGAGGGCAAGGATTTCCGCGTCCGCCGCCTCCCGGTCGGGGCGGCCAAAACTCTCAATTCCGGCTTGAGTGAATTCGCTTGGGCGGCCTGGGAGAAACCGGAAAACAGGCCCGCAATAGGAGAAGCGTGCGCTCTCTCCAGCACGCTCCGTGGCGAGATAGGCAGCCAGGACAGGAATCGTATATTCCGGACGCAGGCAATAGTCGGCGCCCGAAAGATCGCTTGTGAGATAGAGCTGGCCGCGCAACTCCTCGCCGGAATCGAAGAAGATCGAAGTCGGTTGCAGGATAGGCGGTTCGCAGCGCGCGTATCCGGCGCCAGTGAGAAGGGCGATGATGCGTTCGGCGCGCTGATCGGCAAAAGACAAAGATCTGCCCCGGAAAGCTCAACGAAGTTCGCCTCTCTTAGCAAGGCAAGCCATGTTGCGCGACAGGTTTTGCGAGACAAAGGGCGAATGCGTGGGGGCCCGTACAAGAGGCCACTTCATGGGACACGATCAATTTTCCAATTTGGCGCGAACCTGCCGCGCGCGTGACGCTTTCGGTAGCGGAAAAGGAAGCCGCGCTCGCGGTGGATAAAAGGGGCGATCCATAATCGAGGAGCCGGGTTTTCGTTTGTCCGGTTTCGCGGGTCAATCGTACCAAAATGTTTCACGTGAAACATTTTTGTCCGATTGACGGGGCTGAGTACGCATGGCCTCTTACAGAGGACGGCTTGAGGTGAGTGGGATTGCGCGGAAAACATGTAAGTTTGGCCCCGGTGGCCTGGGGCAACCTCATCGACACCTTTAACTGAAGTCTGGCGGAACGTGCGGGTCGCGTGGACGATGGCCAATGGGACTTGGTATGAGGCGCACTCGCGATGCTGACGAACCTCATTGCCGGCGCGCTTGGCGGAATTTTGATCCCGCAATTGCTCAATCGTTTCCGCATCGACCCGGCGGTGTCGTCCGGCGCCTTCGTGACGACGGTCACCGATGTCGTGGGCTATGGGTCCGTCCTGGGGATCGCGACGATGTGGTTTGGCTTGGGGTGAGGCGGAGAACAGCGACTCAGCGCGGGGTTCCTGGCGGATTGAGGTGGATCGGCGCGCTCTCAGTCACATCGAGTACGCCCGGCACGTTCCGCAGCCGGGGGACATCTATCTCCCGCGCCGAACCTGTAATAGAGCCGACCGCCTCCAGCTTATCGCGCACCTCCAGGCCTGCCTGACTCAAGTGCGCGGAAACCGCATCGAAATCGCTACCAGGCTTAACAGTAACTACTAGATCGACCATTAGCAAACTCCCTACAGCTAAACCGCGCCAAAAAACCGAGCTCCCCTTCGACATCCGGCCATCCTTCCATAAGCACCAAATGGTAATACGTAATATAATAGGCGCGATGCATTCCCGTTTCAATCTGACGTCAACGGCATTGCACTAAGCCTGCCCCCACATCGGTGACTGGATATGGAAGGTGTCCGGCATGGCGCACGAGCGCGTCCCATAGCGATTGACCTCGTAGCGCCGAGTTCGACTGCGCCCCAGAGTGCCGCTGCGCCAGCTACGTGGGGTGTCGCCATGCTGGTGCCCGACTCCGTTTTATATCGCTGCGGCAGCGGCCAACTCGAGAAGACATCGACCCCAGGTCCCGCGCTCTCGACTTTGCCTCCCGAGGAGAAGAATGCAACTTGTAGATTCGCATCCAATGCAGCAACCGACATGATCGTAGGAGAATTGCCAGGTGAGCCGGTCGGAGCGATCGTACCGGGCCGCCGACTGCGGTTGCCGGCTGCGGCGATCATCAGGCATCCTGCGTTCAGTGCCGCCCTGCCGGCCTGAGTATATGCCGCCTGTGGCGGAATGCCATCGGCGCCGAGCGACATTGAGATAACCTCGCAACGGTTGGCGACCGCCCAGTTCATTCCAGCAAGCACTGTAGCGGTCGTGCCGCCACCGGTGTTTGACAGCACCTTGCCCACAAAAATTTGGGCGCCGAATGCCGTGCCGTACCTGGGAACGCCAGCTGGCGCCTTGGGTCCGCAGGCCGTGCCTATCGTGTGCGTACCGTGGCCATTGCCATCTTGCGGCGTCTCGCCCGAGATAAAGGATTGCTGCGAGAAAGCACGGCCCTGGAAATCTGGATGTTGGAAATCGAAGCCGGTATCGAGAATGGCGACCTTGATCCCTGTGCCGCTGAAGTGGCTCGACACTGCCCTCGTCGCCGTGAGGCCCCAGGTCGTCGCCATTACGGCCGCTTGTTCCTCATGTGAAGCAGGCGCCCGCAGACCGGTGGCGCTTCCCTTCCAGCCAAGATCCTGGAAGATCCGCTCTGCCGCAGCCGCGAAGCCGCGAACGTAGCTCTGGTAGTCTACGTCGGACGCGAAGACGAAGGTTTCCGGCTCGATGTTAAGGATCGGACTATCGGCCGCGCCGGCCTCAACCATTTGTGAAAAACGTGGCTCGGCGGCCGCCGGAGCGGTCAGGACAGCGATGTTCAGCTCGGGGAAAACAACCGACCCTGCATCGCCCAGAGCTGCAAAATTGATGGCGTGACCAGCGAAGTCCGCCGTGCTTACAACCGGCCTGCTAGTAGCCGTGCTCAGACTCCGCACGCCAGCGTCGTAAGCCCCCGGCTTGAATGTGACGATCTTCCGGCCGGTGTACATGCCGCTCCCTGCAGACACAGCAGCTTGCAGCATCTCATCGATGGTATTGGTCAAGATTACGTCAGTCATCTCATCTCTCCTAACTATTCCATATAAATACTAGCGATTTGCGAATTACGATCAATAGTGTATTTGCCTAGGACTGAATTCAGGGCGAACCACCCCTAGGCAAAGGTCGCAAATTATTACGGGTCAATCGTGAGAATGTCCGTGGAAACCCTGAGAGGGGAGTTCCAGCCAATCGCGATCCGGAATTCCACCCGTCCTTCCTTCACGACGACGTTCTGCACCGTGTAGGGGGCAGAGCCGTTAGCGCGACTACCGGCATTATCGATCTCGCTTGCCGAGACATACACATGGGATCCGGCATGAATAGCGGGCCAGTTAAACCCGAAATTCACGGTCCCGTTCACCGACGGCCAGCCATCGAAACGGAGTGCAGCACCAGTCATAGTACCCACGAGTTGCGGCTTCACCCCCTTGTGATCCGTGATGGACCGCTCGTGGTTTATCGTCTGTGCAGGTGAGGTTAGATGCTCTGTCATGGAAATCTAAGGTTTGTATGGCGCCTCTGAGGTTCAGCGCATCAACGTGAAGTTCCTCACCGGCCCATGAAGGTGACGCTAAGTCGTCATTGCGGACGCCGCCTCATCAAGGTTGATAAGGCGCGCGAGATTTTTGCGTTTTTCTGAAATGACGCCGCGTTAGGCCGGGTGCGTCAGCCGCGTCGCGGAAATTGCTGTGAGTAGCGCGACGATGTCGACTTGCCGGTTGCAGCCGGTTTTTTCCAAAACGCCGCGGACGTGCGCGCGGATTGTATTTTGCGAGACTCCCCGGGCAGTGGCGATGTCTTCCACGGTTTTCCCGGAGGCGAGACCGCGGGCGACGCGCGCCTCGGCCGGCGTCAGATCGAACAGGGACTGCACCAGTTCGACCGGGGGTGCTTGCGGCAGGGTCACGGGAGTCAAGACGAGCACGCGGCGCAGCGGACAAAAATGTCGCGCGCCGACAAGCGAATCGGAACAACATGCGCGACCATCATCGCATCATTGGCGAGGTCGCGGACCGGGAAGGAGCGCACGCTTGCGCCAGCCGCCAGATCGATTGTCGCGACCGCGTCGCGCAACAGACTATCGGCGCCTCTATCCTTCAGCGACACGCGATCCTGCGCCCGCCAATGGACGTAGCTCGTCAGCGATTCGATCAACTGATTAGCGGCGAGGACCTTGCCTTTCTCGTCCAGAACCAGCGCCGGGAGACCCATTTTAGCGAGCGTTTCGCTGGCGATGCGCGCCCGCTCCAACTGCAAGCGCGCCGACATCAATGCGCTACGGGCGAGATGCGGACGCAGTTCATCGAGTTTCTGTACGATGGCGCGTTCCACACGTCCGCGTTCGGTAAGTCGCGTCAAGACGAGGGTCAGTTTTTCGCCCGTTGGGATCGGAATCGCCGTGCCCACAGCCCATCCGACGCCAAACTGACTCCACATGTCGCGGTAGATCGGTTCTAGAGAAATTTCATCCGGAGAGAGAAGGTCGAGATCGGTTAAAAATCCAGCATGGCGCGCGGCAAACAAACGAGCAACGATCTGTCCGCGCCAAAACCAACCTTCCTTCACAAATATTGCGGTGGCTTCGTGGGCACTTTTTGAGGCTGTCCACGATGTTACATCGCCGTCGGTGATAAACAGCGACGCTCCGGCCTCCGCTATTCGTCCAACCTCGTCCAGAACGCCCGGCCAAAGCTCCGGCACGAAGGAACTTTCGTAGATTCGGTCAACGAGTTCCGGGTCCATGAGTGCTTGTCCCAATTACGGCGTAAGCAATAATTGGATTTGGGGGCACCTCGAAAAATATTC
>QHBR01000307.1 GCA_003244015.1 Hyphomicrobiales bacterium
ATGAATCAGACCACTAGCGCCGGTCGCCTCGTCAAGGTGCGCCCTCAAAGACTGGGCATGATCTGGTCCTTGTCCAGCGAAGCCTCTTCCTCCGGCTCTCCGCCCTCGTCCGGCGATCCATCCGGCTCGATCTTGATGTTGAGCCTGCCTCCTTCCTCGATTGCCGCGCGGCGCAAGGTTTCCTCGGCTTGCCTCACCTCGTTCTGGCGCCTCCACAGCGCCGCATATATGCCGTCCCGCGCAAGAAGCGCGGCATGCGCGCCGCGCTCCACGATCCTGCCCTTGTCGAGCACGATGATCTCGTCGGCATTGACGATTGTCGAAAGCCGATGCGCGATCACGAGGGTTGTCCGGTCCTTTGCGACGAGATCGAGCGCGTCCTGAATTTCGCCCTCGGTGAACGAGTCGAGCGCCGAGGTCGCCTCGTCGAGAACGAGGATCGGCGGCGCCTTCAGAATGGTTCGAGCGATCGCGACGCGCTGCTTTTCGCCGCCCGAGAGTTTTAACCCTCGCTCGCCGACCTGCGCCTCGTAACCGCCCGGAATATGTTCGATGAAATGGTCGATCCGCGCCAAGCGCGCCGCGTCGCGCACCTCGGCGTCGCTCGCCTCAAACCGGCCGTAGCGGATATTATAGGCAATCGTGTCGTTGAAAAGAACCGTGTCTTGCGGAACCACGCCGATCGCCGCGCGCAACGAAGTGTGCGTCACCATGGAGATATCCTGACCATCGATGGCGATCCGCCCGGCAGAGGGTTCGTAGAAACGGAAAATCAAGCGCGACAGCGTGGATTTGCCGGCCCCCGAGGGACCGACGATCGCCACGGTTTTTCCGGCCGGCACGTCGAAGCTCACGTCCTTCAGAATGGCCCGGCGGGGGTCGTAATTGAAAGACACATGCTCGAACGAAAGCCTGCCGTTCGTCACGGCAAGAGGCTTCGCGCCCGGGCGGTCCTCGACTTCTGGTTGCTGGCCGAGAATGGCAAACATCATCTCGATGTCGATCGCCGATTGCCTGATCTCGCGATAGACGACGCCCATGAAATTCAACGGCTGATAGAGCTGAATCATCATCGCATTGATGAGGATGAAATCGCCGACCGTATGGGTGCCGCTCTTGATGCCCTCGATGCTCATCGCCATCGCGGCCGTCAATCCCAAAGTAAAAATGACCGCCTGCCCTGCGTTAAGCCAGGCAAGCGACGTGAAGGTCTTGATGCTCATGCGTTCATAGCGGGCGATGGATTTGTCGTAGCGCTGCTTCTCGCGCTCCTCGGCATTGAAATATTTGACCGTCTCGAAATTGAGCAGGCTATCGATCGCCTTGGTATTTGCGTCGGTATCGCTCTCGTTCATCGCCCGCCGGATCGCGATCCGCCAATTAGTCGCGGCGGCGGTGAAGCCCATGTAGGCAAGGATCATCAAGGTCACCACGGCGGCATAACGCCAATCGAATTGATAGAGAAAAACCGCCAGGATGAGCGCGAATTCGACAATCGTCGGAACCGCCGTCAGCATCGTCGTGCGAACGATCGTCTCGATTGAATTGCGGCCGCGTTCAAGGATCCGGGTGAGACCGCCGGTCTTGCGTTCGAGATGAAAGCGCAGCGACAGCAAATGCAAATGCGAAAATACGTCGCGCGCGAGACGGCGCACGGCGTGCATCGCGACATCGGCGAAGATCGCGTCGCGCGCCTGGCTGAGGAGCGCCATCAAAATGCGCAGACCGCCATAAAGAAGCGTGAAGGCGAGCGGACCCGCGATCACGGCGGAAGGGGACGCCCGCGCCGGATCGCTCATGGCATCCGTGGCCCATTTGAAGGAATAGGGAACGGCGATCGTGACAATTTTCGCGGCCAGCAGCAACGCCACGGAGGCGAAAATCCGCAGCATTAAGTCAAGCCGCCCGGACGGCCAGATGTAGGGCCAAAGCTTGCCGAGGGCCGAGCCCCGCACCGGTTTTGCTTGAGCCTTGGCTTGGGGCGCCGTGGCGTTGAAAAAGAAAGGGCGCGACATGTGGCTCGCTTGCCGGCGAAGGCTCATAATGGACCCGAAGCGCTCAAACGCCTAGAGGGAGTTCCGCCGATCATCCTCTAGGCTTTTTGGTTCCGCATTACCATGATCCGCTAAATGATTTCCACTTGCGGCGGCGCCACGGGAATACGCCCCGCGCTGCCTTCGGTTTTAAGCTCCACTTGACCCACTATGGGCGGCACGCGACAAGCGGACGATGTCATCGACGCCCATCGCCATCGAGGCCGGCTGCCGCCTCGTCCGCAACATTTGTGTCTATTGCGGCTCCGCCCAAGGCGCCGGCCCCAGCTACGAAGCCGCCGCGCAAAAACTCGGCCAGGCCATGGCGAAGGCCGGCATCGGCCTCGTGTATGGCGGCGGCGCCAACGGTCTCATGGGCGCGCTCGCTCACTCGGTGCTCGCCGACGGTGGCCACGTCACCGGCATTATTCCAAATTTCTTGGTCGGCAGGGAAGGACCCCTGCCAGGACTCCAGGAATGCCTCGTCGTCGGCAGCATGCACGAGCGCAAGCGCCTGATGTTCGAGCGCGCCGATGCTTTTGTTGCGCTTCCCGGCGGCATCGGAACCTTGGAGGAGCTCACCGAACAATTGAGCTGGGTCCAGCTCGAGCGTCACACCAAGCCGGTCGTGATCGCGGACATTGCCGGCTTCTGGCAGCCGTTGCTGCGGCTTTTCGCGCATATGCGGGAGCGGCGATTTATCCAGTCTTCCTTGGAGGTCCGCTATCTTGTTGCCGAAAAGATCGAGGATATTGTGCCAATGATCGAGACCGCCGCGGCAAAGGCCGCGGTTCTCGGCACGCGCAAGGAGACCATCGATCCGCGCTTATGAAAGCTTGTTTTTGGGCAGTTACGCTGGCGCAAACGATAAAGGGCCTTGGCCTTTAATGTCGAGGGCAAGGTGACGCTCGATCGCGAATCCGGCGATGCCGCCTTCAAGGCGGATCCGTCGCATCGTCTGATCGTGCCTTGGGAACGTCAGGCACGCAGGCCATTCGCCCTGATTCTCGTGGCGTGTTTGGCTGCCCACGCGTTGCTTTTAGCTATCCTTCTTTTCGAGGATTTCTCCATCGCCCGCGAGCCCACCCGCGCCGAAGAAATTCCGGTGGAGATCGTCGCCGAGCTCCCGCCCGAGCAGAAAGCCGAACCAATTGCAAAGCTTCTCCCTCCCCCGCCCGATCTCCCGACTCCGCCCGTGGTGAAGGAGAAGCCGCCGCCCGAAAAGACGCAACTCGACGACGTCGAAGTCGCCCACGATGCGCCGGTATCGGGCAATAACGATCAAACCCACAAGGGCGAGCCGGACAAGGAAACCAAAGCGCCTCGCGTGGCGCCACCTCCAAAGCTCGCGGCGCCACGGCCTGCCCAAGAAAAGCCCGAGCAGGAAAAGGCCGCGACTGCATCAAACGAGAAAGCGGCCAATCCGTCGCCGCCAGCGGAGCCGCAAAAGCTCGCCGACGACACGCCGGACGCCGAGGCTCTCGACAAGGCGCAGCCGGAGCCCCCTGCCAAGCCGCAAAAAAAGCAGGCGCGGCAAGACAGCAAGAGCCCTCCCGCCCAGGGCAAAAAGACGACGGCTGCGCAACAGCTCGCCGCTTTGTCTCCGGCGCCAAATTATTCGCTCGGGGCCGCGGCCAAGGCCGCGCCGCTCAGTGGCGGAACCGAAAAGGCGAGCTATGAGTCATTGTTGATGGGATTGATAACCCGCCAATTGCATCTTCCGCCGGAGCTCCGTGCCAATCGCTTGATTAGTGTGGGGCAAATCGGTCTTTTCGTCGATGAGCTAGGCAATCTCACGCATCAGGCGCTCTACCGCGCGAGCGGGCAACCGGCTCTGGATACCGCTTGGATGGCGGCGGTCCGCCACGCGGCGCCTTTTCCGGCCCCTCCGAGAGGCCTGCCGCATGGGTTTATTCTACAGTATTCGAACCAGAATTAACCGATGACGCGCCTCGTCCGCAGCGCGGGAGGACGCCGCGCCTAGCTCGGGTGCGGCCGCGCCGGTCTCGGGGAACCGGTTCCGCGGTACTGGCCTGCTGGCGGCCGGCCACCGCCCTAAAGACCGGCGCACTGGCCCTGCTTTTTCCCGGCAACCGTGTTCGCGCCGCGAGGATCGGTGACGCCGGTATTCCCCGCGCACTGAAGGTTCCCGCCGATTATATTTCGCGAGACGTCGGAGACGCCGGAATTGTTGTTGACCTGCACATTGCCGGCGATCGTATTGATGATCGTGACGCGTCCGGAATTGTTGTTGACCCGCACATTGCCGCCGATCGCGCCACTCCCCGCACCGCACGACCCCAAATTGTTGTCGCACGTGAAATTGCCGCTGATCGTGATGGCCCCGTCGTAGCCGCCTCCCGCCGTACAGCGCCGAATCTGGACATTACCGCCGACGAATATATTGCCGCCCTCGGTTTGCATGGACACACTGTTGCAGCGATCGGCGTGAATATTGCCGCCAATTGTGACGTTGTTCGCGATCGAAAGATTAGCGCCTGCCTCGACCTGCACATTGCCGGTCACCGTCGAACTAACCAACAAGCAGCTGGCGCCTTTCGGCACCTCAAGGTTGCCTTTGATCGTTGCGTTAAAAAGGTTTCCCGTGCAGGATGTGTCATCGGCGCGGGCGGCCCACGGCCGCAAGCAGAATCCCGAACGTCGCGATGGCGAACCGTTTCATGTCCTTCTCCCCTGCGATTTTGCTGCTGGACCGAGCGGCTCGCCAAAAACGCGCAAGCAATCTAGCGGGCAGCGATTCTCCCTCAGCTGCTGGGGCTGGTCCTTGCGTGAATGCCCAGAATTCGCCAGCGGTGCAATATGGGCATAAATTTTGGCATTATGCAACGCTCATGATAATGCGCGCCGGGGCCCAAATCCCGATTGCCTTTACCGCGCGCCCGATTTCAAAAGCTTGTAGGTGATCGCGTCGGTGAGCGCCTGGAACGAGGCGTCGATGATATTGGCAGAGACCCCGACCGTCGACCAGCTCTCTCCGGAGCCGGCGCGAAATTCGATCAACACCCGCGTCACCGCGTCGGTGCCACCATGAAAGATGCGGACGCGAAAATCGACGAGCTCGAGGTCTTCGATAAAGCGCTGATATTTGCCGAGGTCCTTGCGCAACGCGAGATCGAGCGCGTTGACCGGCCCCTCGCCTTCGGCCGCCGAGATCAGGGTTTCGCCGCCGATACGCACCTTGACGACCGCCTCTGCCACGGAGACGAGTTCGCCTTGCGCATTGTGGCGGCGCTCGACATCGACGCGAAAACGTTCGACCTCGAAATAGTCCGGCACCTGCCCGAGAATCCGGCGGGCTAGCAGCTCGAACGAGGCCTCCGCGCCCTCGTAGGCGTAGCCAAGCGATTCCTTTTGCTTGACTTCGTCGAGAAGACGCGCGACCCGGGAATCGTCCTTGCCGAGACGCACCCCGATTCGCTCCAGTTCGGCAAGGATGTTCGATTTCCCCGCCTGGTCCGACACCAGAAGCCGGCGCTTGTTGCCGACCGCCTCCGGCACGATATGCTCGTAGGTTTTTGGCTCCTTCATCACCGCCGAGGCGTGAATGCCGGCCTTGGTCGCGAACGCCGAGGCGCCGACATAGGGCGCGTGCCGGTTGGGCGCGCGATTGAGCAATTCGTCGAGGGTGTGGCTGACCTTGGCGAGTGTCGCGAGCATTTCCGGCGTCACTCCGATTTCGAATTTTTCCGCGAAATCGCGCTTCAACAGTAGCGTTGGGATCAGCGAGACGAGATTGGCGTTGCCGCACCGCTCGCCAAGCCCGTTCAGCGCGCCTTGGATGTGCCGCGCCCCGGCGCGAACGGCCGCAAGCGAATTGGCGACCGCATTGCCGGTGTCGTCGTGCGCATGAATGCCGATGTGCGAGCCCGGCACATGCGCGGCAACTTCCTCGACAATCTTTGCGATCTCATGCGGGAGCGTTCCGCCATTGGTGTCGCAGAGAACGATCCATCGGGCCCCTGCCGCATAAGCCGTCTTTGCGCAGGAAAGCGCATAGTCGCGGTTGGCCTTAAAACCGTCGAAAAAATGCTCGCAGTCGAGGATCGCCTCGCGGCCTTTCGCAAGCGCCGTCTCGATCGACTGGCGGATGTTTTCGAGGTTTTCCTGCAGCGTGCAGCCGAGCGCCACGTGAACATGAAAATCCCAGGCCTTGGCCACGAAGGCGATGACATCGGCATCTGCTCTTAGAAGGCTTGCCACGCCCGGATCGTTGGCGGCTGAGCGGCCCGCCCTTTTGGTCATGCCGAAAGCCGCGAAGCGGGCAACTTTCAACTTGGGCCTTTGCGCGAAAAATTCCGTGTCGAGCGGATTGGCGCCGGGATAGCCGCCCTCGATATAATCGACGCCGAGACCGTCGAGCAGCGCCGCGATATGGCGTTTGTCGGCGAGCGAGAAATCGACGCCCGCCATTTGCGCGCCGTCGCGCAAAGTCGTGTCGAACAAGGTGAGCTTTTCGCGGGTCATGGCCGCCCATCCGGTGCGGCTCTGGGCGCCAGCACTTTTGTCATGCGCGTATTGCCGAGATACTCGCCATCGATTTCGATCGTGTTGCGATGCGTGGCCTGATAGCCGCGCGCCTCGAACAAGGGTTTCGCGGTGTCGCTGGCATCGGTCACGAGAGTGGCTGCGCCCCGCGCGGCAGCAAGCCTCTCGATTGCGTCGCAGAGCGCGCTCGCGACGCCGGTGCGGGCGACGGCCGGATGGACATAGAGCTGATCGATCAGGCCGCCATCCTGCAAGGCAATAAAACCAACCGGGCCGCCGCCGATCAGCGCGACTAGCGTCAAGCCTTGTTCGAGACTCCGCGCGAGTGCCACGTCGTCGTCGACAGCTGTGGCCCAGGCGCGGCGTTGTGCATCGTCGTAATCCTCGACCGTCAATTCCTCGATGGCCGCGAACCGGATTTCTCTGAGAAGCCGAACATCGGCTGGCAGGAAAGGGCGCAGCGAAGGTTTTGGAAAAGCGCTGGCGCTCATCGCTTCGGTTCCCAGCTTGTTGTGCCGTCTTTGTTGTCTTTTAGCGCGATTCCCATAGCGTCGAGTTCGTAGCGGATGCGATCGGACTCCGCCCAGTTTTTGGTAGCGCGGGCCTCAAGGCGCCGCTCTATGAAATGATTTATCGTACCGATGTCTAGATTACGCTTGAGTATCTCCGAAAGCAGTCCACCACCTCTATATTTATTCAATTGTTTCAAATAGAGACGAGAAGCATTAATTTCATCATGCGTCATCGGTTTGATGCGTGGAATGATTCCTAAAAACAGGAGATTTTCGGCAAGCTCCTTTGCGATTTCGGGATTGCCGCGAGCCATTTTGGCCAAGCGGTGGAGCGCGGTGACAGCGCCCGGCGTGTCTAGATCATCCGACAATGCTTCGACTATCTCCATGCACGGCTTCGGATCAAAGTCCAAATCATCGAGAGTATCTAGGGATTCGAGCCAACCGTCGGTGATTGCCTCCGCTTCCCGGCAACGGCTGACAGACCAGTCAATCGGTTGCCGGTAGTGCGTCATCAGCATTGCAAGACGAATGGTCCGTCTAGGCCAACTCCTTCCACCAAATTTCTCACTTGTCCAAAGTTCCCTGATCGTCACGAAATTCCCCAGACTCTTCGACATTTTCTCGCCTTCGACCTGGAGATGGCCATTGTGCATCCAAAAATTGGCCATCACATCGTGTCCGAAGGCGGAGCAGCTTTGCGCGAGTTCATTCTCATGATGCGGGAACAGGAGGTCGATGCCGCCGCCATGAATATCGAAGGTCTCGCCAAGATGTTTCCAGCTCATCGCCGAACACTCGATGTGCCAGCCGGGCCGCCCGCGCCCCCACGGGCTTTCCCAGCCGGGCTCGGCGGCGCTCGCAGGCTTCCACAGGACAAAATCCATCGGCGAGCGCTTATAGGGCGCGAGCTCGACCCGCGCGCCCGCTATCATTTCGTCGAGCGGACGCTTCGAGAGTTTGCCATAGGCGGGCATCGAGGGCACATCGAACAGGACATGGCCTTCCGCCACATAGGCATGGCCCTTGGCGACGAGCATTTCGATGAGTGCGATCATCTCGGCGATATGGTCCGTCGCGCGGGGCTCGAAGGTTGGCGCCAAACATCCGAGCGCCTTGGCGTCGTCGTGAAAAACCTTCGTCATTTCATCCGTCAGCACGCGGATATCGACCCCGCGCTCCGCCGCGCGGGCATTGATCTTGTCGTCGACGTCGGTGATGTTGCGGACATAAGTGACATGGTCCGCGCCATACGCATGCTGCAGCAGGCGGAAGAGCACGTCGAAGACGATCAGCATCCGCCCATTGCCGATGTGCAAATGATCGTAAACCGTCGGGCCGCAGGCGTAGAGCCGCACATTCGCGGGTGTGATCGGCGCGAAATCCTCTTTTTGGCGGGTCAGCGTGTTGTAGAGCCGCAACGGCATATGTTCCCCTTGTGCCTGCTCTGGCCTGGGGCATCAATGTCGAAGTCTTGGAGAGGACGCGACGGCTCCAGCCACGGGCAAGGCTAGGCGTTACAAATAGTGATCGTAATGAGGGTCCGGCAAGCGCCGGTCAAGCGCGTCATCTGGTGACTATGCGCGCGGAATGCTCTATTGGTCAAGCTTGGTGCTTGGGTGCCGGTTCCCGCCGGCGCATTAAGGGAATATTCAAGCGCTTTCGCTATATATCCCCCCGGTTCTCGCGAATTCCTGGATTTCCATGTCGATCTTGATCCTGCCGGCAATCAAAATAACGCTCGCCGCGCGCGACCAGTTCAAGTTGTTTCGCCTTGTGCTTTTCCTTCTAGGTGGAATTTTGGCTGCCCTTGCCCTCAAAATGCCGGCAAGAGCGGACGAAAGCCGGACGTTGATCATTCCGCCGAATGACGGCTATGGTTTCGAGGAATGTCTCAAGCCAGGGTCGAAATGCGGCCTCGTCGTGGCGGATGCCTGGTGCAGGGCGCATGGATTTGCCGGCTCGAACGACTTTGGACCGGCGGCCGCCGCGACGGACGAGGCGTCGCGATCCAGCATAGAGCCCGGCTCCTACCACGTCACCTGCGGCGACCGTGTCGACTAGCTCGCTTCAAAGGATAATCAAGCTTAGATCAAGCCATCACACTTTGCTGGACTGACTCCGGCCGAGTTTGATCGGCCCTGATCGGCAAACCGCTTTATTTTCAAAGCGCGGCGAGCATGCCCCCTGCGTCTAGGTCCGAATATGAAGTGTTTAATGACATCCTTCGCTACATAGCAATCGAAATTCGTAACTTTCCGTTTTCGCAATGTTCGTCCGATCCCGCCTCCCGGACCTGGCCGCATTCTATGCGGTCATGGTAAGGCCACGAAAGGACACCAAACTCATTTGATGCAGATACCGGCTTGGCAAGTGACCCCAAGCGCCGCAAGAGACGTGCATGCATTCCGGCCGCGCCCTTAGAGAATCGTTCACGCGTTTTGGCGCCTGCTTAAGGATCGCCATGGGCGGCGTGACTCTCGTCTTCGCCCTGGGTCCCGCCTCTTCGCAATCGAACGGTTGCGGAGAACTTGCGGCGCGGATCAGCGCGCTCGGCGAAGGCAGCAAGACGAATTCGAACCAAAATGGCGGCGCCGCGCAAAAACAGCGCGCGGAACTCGATCGCACGATCCGATCTGCGCGTGCGCTCGGCTGCGACCGGAGCCAATTCTTTTTGTTCGACGCGCCGCCACCGCAATGCCCGGGCCTTAACGCACAAATTCAACAAATGCAGGCGAAGCTTGCCCAGTACCACATAGGCGGGAATCCCGCCGGCAATGCAGCGGCGAGACAGCTGATCGCGAGCTACAATGCCCATTGCCGGGGCCAAGTCCAGGCTGCCCTCCAACCGCCCCAGCGGGGTTTTTTCGAAACGCTTTTCGGCGTCTTTGGACCCAATCCAAATCCGTTCTCTTTCGATCAGCAGCCCCGGATTGAAGAGGTTCGCCCTCTGCCCGGCGAAGACCTCACCCCACGTGGCGGTTCGCAGGCGGTGTGCGTGCGCGACTGCGACGGCGGTTTTTTCCCGCTCAATCTATCGTTGAGGCAAAGCGATCCGGACCAGCTGACCGGCCTTTGCCAGGCGCTCTGCCCGAATACCACGGTCAGCGTCTATACACGTTCCCCGAACCAGGACATCAATACCGCCGTCTCGCTCGACGGCGACACGCCCTATTCCGATTTGCCCAATGCCTTGAAATTCGAGAAAACTTTCGATCCTGCCTGCACCTGCAAACCGGCTGGGCAATCCTGGGCCGAGGCGCTTGCGGGAGCCGAACAGATGCTTGGACGCGAACGGAAGAGCGATATCGTGGTCACTCCCGAAAAATCGGCGGAATTGGCAAAGCCGAGATTCGAAAAGGCCGCGCCGCCGGGGCCAGGCACGCAACCCTCCGCGGCCAAGGAAGAGGAGGCAGGAAAGAATTCCACGAACGCCGAAGGGCAAGCCGGAACCCAGGAGGTCACTGGCCCCGATGGGGTCAAGCGGCGCGTCCGGATAATCGTGCCGCCGCTTTAGTTTTGCCGATTAACGGCAAAAGCGCCGCGAGTTCCGGCCCGTTGTCGCGGCCGGTCAAGGCGAGACGCAGAGGATGAAACAGCGCACGCCCCTTGCGTCCGGTGGCATCTTTCAACGCTTTCGTCCAATTCGCCCACACGGTTTCGTCCCAAGGCTCGCCGGGCATATTTTCGCGCGCAGCCGCCAGGAATTCGGCGTCTTCGACGACCGGCGCGATCTCGCCCGCGACGACCCGCCACCAGTCGACCACTTCGAGAAAGGCCGAGAGATTGCCGCGCGTGGCGAGCCAGAATGGTTTCGCCTTGTGGCCGGCGATATCATACGCCTTGAGCCTTTCGCGCACTGCCTCAAAACTTAGCCCATGGAGCGTGCGCGCCGACAGCGCGGCGAGTTCGGCGGGATCGAACCGCGCAACCGTCCGGGAGAGTTCTCCGAGATCGAGCGACGCCGCGAGTTCGTCAAGACTGCCGACCGGATGCAGCGCCACGGATGATCCGGTCATAACCGCTGCCGCCGCGACGGCGAGCGATTCGATTCCGGAATCACGCAATGCGCCGATCGACAACGCGCCGGAACGTTTCGAGAGCGCCTCGCCGCCCACCGAGGCCAGGAGGTTGTGATGCGCAAAGAAAGGGAGCCTGCCCGGCCCGGCCAAAACCTCGAAAAGCTGCATTTGCACCGCCGTATTGGTCACGTGATCTTCGCCCCGGATGATATGGGTGATTTTCTGCTCGATGTCGTCCACGACCGACGGCAATGTGTAGAGATAGGTGCCGTCCTCGCGGAGCAACACCGGGTCGGACAAGGAGGCGCAATCGATATGGCTGTCGCCGCGCGCGAGATCGGTCCAGCGCACGATTTCGTGGTCGAGTATGAAGCGCCAGTGCGGCCTTCGGCCGTCGCTCTCAAGGCGTGCCCGTTCCGGACCTGAAAGTGCGAGCGCGGCCCTATCGTAGACCGGGGGCAGGCCGCGCGCTTGCTGGCGCTTGCGTTTGCGGTCGAGTTCCTCGGCGGTCTCGAAGCAGGGATAAAGCCGCCCAGCTTCGCGCAAACTTTTGGCGGCGGCGCGGTAAAGCGGAAATCGCCCCGACTGGCGCAAAACTGCATCCGGCACAATGCCAAGCCAGGCGAGATCGACCTCGATCGCCTGGGCGAACTCCTCCCTGGAGCGTTCCACATCCGTGTCATCGAACCGAAGAATAAATTCGCCATGGTATTTTTTTGCGTAGAGGAAGTTCAAAAGCGCCGTCCGCGCATTGCCAATGTGTATGCGGCCGGTCGGCGATGGAGCGAAGCGGACGATTGGATGCGGCATGGGTTTTCCGAAGTTTGTGGAACCGCGACAACGCGCGTCGAACCATCGAAAGCGAGCTTGTTCGGCGTACTCATACCGACGGTCATGCGGAATGACCGTTGGTTCCATCCTCGAATTTTTGGTATCCTCAAATTTTCGCTATCCCATTGAAGAATCAAATTTGAGAAAGGCACCATGGGCGAAGCTGGTCAACTGCGAAAATGCCGCTTAATATGATTCGACTTCGGAACCGCTGTACCGGATGTCAGACAAAAGCAAAGCCGCCGGTGCGTAACTATTCGCTGCGTCGGTGGCCAGGCAATCAAGTAATGTATCCTTGCTGTAATACCAAGTCTCGGTGACAGTGACCCATCGCCCCTCCCGATGTCATGGCCGGGCTTGACCCGGCCATCCAGACATCTGCCCTGCGTTGTTGGATGCCCGGCTCAAGGCCGGGCATGACGGTAAGTGCCACACAACGAGGTGTGGTATAGGCGGTATCAAATCTCTATAGGGCCAATCGATGAATCTTCTCAGTAGCGCCTGGGATTGGGTATCAAAAAAGAAGAACCAGGCAACGCTCGCGTTTAGGCCTACCAGGCACTCGGTGATTTAAAGAAAGAAGTCTTGCCTGATCCCCTTGAGCAGGCGCGCCTGGCACTCCAGAAAGGCGAGACAAGCGATGCGGAAGCGTTGTTCCAAAAAGTGCTCTCCGGGGGCAAGGAGAAAGCCGCCGAAGCCGCTTATCAACTAGGGCAATTAGCAGAGGGACGCATCGATTACCGGTCTGCTTATCAATACTATAAACAAGCGGCCGAGTTGCAGCCGGATAATCCACTTTATCTTAACGCAGCGGGGGGAATTGACGTTACGGTAGGCCGTTACAGCGAGGCCGAGCCGCTCTTGCAGCGCGCCCTCGCCATCCGGGACAAGGCCCTGGGGCCGGAGCACTCCGACGTGGCCGAAAGCCTCAACAACCTGGCGTTGCTTTACAAAACTCAGGGCGAGTACGCCCAGGCCGAGCCACTCTATCGGCGCGCCCTCGCCATAGAGGAGAAGACCCTGGGCCCGGAGCATCCCGACGTGGCCAGGAGCCTCAACAACCTGGCGTTGCTTTACGATGCCCAGGGCCAGTACGCCCAGGCCGAGCCGCTCTTGCAGCGCGCCCTCGCCATTGACGAGAAGGCCCTGGGGCCGGAGCACCCCGACGTGGCCGAAAGCCTCAACAACCTGGCGGTGCTTTACAAAATTCGGGGCCAGTACGCCCAGGCCGAGCCGCTCTATCAGGGCGCCCTCGCCATCTGGGAAAAGACCCTGGGGCCGGAGCACCCCCACGTGGCCACGAGCCTCGACAATCTGGCGGAGCTCTACCGAACTCAGGGGCAGTACGCCCAGGCCAAGCCGCTCTATCAGCGCGCCCTCGCCATCTGGGAGACGACGCTCGGGCCTGAGCACCCCGACGTGGCCACGAGCCTCAACAACCTGGCGTTGCTTTACGATGCCCAGGGCCAGTACGCCCAGGCCGAGCCGCTCT
>QHBR01000174.1 GCA_003244015.1 Hyphomicrobiales bacterium
CCCGCGCCCAGGTCTCGTTTCACATTACTAGCGCTGCACTTTTCCCTAAGCCTGCCCCTTTCAAATGCAAGAAAGCTTACCCCAAGCGATTTTCACGCTCTCACTTTCGGTACGGCGGGTTTGGCGGCCTTCTCCTCGATGCGGCCGGAGCGCAGTTCGATCCTGCGCTCACATTTGCTGGCGAGCGCCTGATCGTGGGTGACCAGGATCAATGTCGCGCCGCGATCGCGCTTCAAGGCGAACATTAGGTCGATGATGCCAGCACCTGTCGCCTCGTCGAGGTTTCCGGACGGCTCGTCGGCGACGAGGATGGCCGGGTTTGGCGCCAACGCGCGGGCAAGCGCGACGCGCTGCTGTTCGCCGCCCGACAATTGCGCCGGGTAATGCCCGAGTCGATTATCGAGGCCGACGGCGGCGAGCTCGGCGCTGGCCCGCGCGAAAGCCTCGGCGGCCCCCGCCAATTCGAGCGGAATCGCGACATTTTCGAGAGCGGTCATGGTCGGAATGAGGTGGAACGACTGGAACACGATGCCGATCCGCGCGCCCCGAAAGCGCGCGAGCGCGTCCTCGCCAAGGCGATCGAGACCAATACCGTCGACCTTGACCGAGCCTGCATCGGGCCTCTCGAGGCCCGCCATCACCATGAGAAGTGTGGATTTGCCCGAGCCCGAAGGCCCGGTGAGGGCAGCTGTTTCGCCGCGCCCTATTTTAAGCGAAATTCCTTTGAGGATATGGACCCTTGCCGCGCCGCGTCCCAGGCTTAGATGCACATTTTCGAGTTCGACCGCCGGTTCCTCCATCCATGCCCTCCGAAACCGCGCGCGAAACCGTCTTGCCCAATCCGATGCCATGGTCGAGGCTCGGCGGATATGGCCATCGCCGCGCTTTCCTGCAATTGTCGGCCGCGCTTTTGTTGGCGGCGCTGTCATGCCCGGCCCGGCCCGCCGCGACGGAAATGCCTCCACTGAAAATCATTGCCTTCGGCGACAGTCTGGTCGCGGGTTTTGGGTTGGCAGCCGACGCCGCCTTTCCCGCCGTGCTCGAAAAGACGCTGCGCGCGGCAGGCTATCATGTGACGGTCGTCAACGCCGGGGTCTCCGGCGACACAGCTTCCGGCGGCCAGGCGAGGCTCGATTGGGCGCTCGGCGAGGGCGCCGATGGCGTGATCCTGGAGCTTGGCGCCAACGATATGTTGCGCGGGGTCGATCCCGAGGTGACGAAGGCCGCGCTCGACGCCATTCTTGGCGAGCTCAGGGCGCGCAATATCAAAGTATTGATCGCGGGCATGAAGGCCGCGTCAAGCCTCGGCCAGGATTACAAAACGCGCTTCGACGCGATCTACCCGGCCCTCGCCAAAAAATATGACGCGCCGCTCTATCCGTTTTTTCTCGAAGGGGTGGCGGGGGAGCCGGCCCTTAAACTTGGCGATGGATTGCATCCCAATTCCGCTGGAGTCGAACGCATCGTCAAAGGCATTCTTCCCAGCGTCCGCGCGTTTGTGGACAAATTCGGTGCAAAAGCCGCGCGGAGCAAATAAACCGCGCGTTTTTTCGCGGCAAAATTTCCCTGCGCGTCGAATCTTCGCTATAAGCGTTGTTGCTTTATGTCTTAGCCGGTCCGCCGCGATGATGCGCGGCTCCTTGGCATCGACTGGAGGGATCCATGCCCCGTTTGTTCACGGGCCTCGAAATCCCTTCCGATCTCGCAATGGACCTTTCCATGTTGCGCGGCGGCATTTCCGGCGCGCGCTGGATCGAAGCCGAAAACTACCATCTGACCTTGCGCTTCATCGGCGATATCGACGATTCGACGGCACGCGATATCCATGCGACTCTCGAAAAAATCCGGCGGCCGCCGTTCACCGTGACCATCGAGGAGCTGGGTTCCTTCGGCGGCGCCAAGCCCAGGGTTCTCGTCGCCAGGGCTAAGCCCGCGGCCCCCTTGCTCGAACTTCAGGCCCAACAAGAAAGGCTCATGCGGCGCATCGGCATCGCGCCCGAGCCGCGCAAATTCACGCCCCACGTCACGCTCGCGCGGCTGCGCGCGGCGTCCTGCGCCGGCGTCGCCGAATATCTTTCCGCACGGGGGTATTTTTTTTCCCGCCGGTTTGAAGCCAAGCGCTTTGTCCTGTTCTCGTCGCGGGCGTTGAGCGGCGGCGGCCCCTATGTCGTCGAGGCGGCTTATCCGCTCGGATGAGGGCCGGCCACGGCTGCCGGGACTTCGACGCGGTTTCCCCGCCACCGCAAGATCATCGGCAGACCGCCCTTCGGCCGCAAGGTAATACGCTGCACCGGCATCGCCACATGGTCTTTCTTAAGTTCAAACGAAAACGATCGCATGATATAGGCAAGGACAATCGCCGCCTCCTGCAGCGAGAAGGACGCGCCGATGCAGACGCGCGGACCGGCGCCGAAGGGTAAATAAGCAAATCGATCGATTTTTTCGCGCGAACCGGGAAGAAACCGGCGCGGATCGAAGCAATCTGGTTTGTCCCAAAGCAAGCGATGCCGGTGCAAAACCCATTGCGACACCATGACCAAGCTGCCTTTCCGGATACGCTTGCCGGCGAGATCGTCGGGGCCGATTGCCTGCCGGCTCATGCTGGCGACCGGCGGATAGAGACGCATCGCTTCCTCGATCACGGCCTTCGTCTCGACCAGCCGCGCGGCATAATCCTCGACGGGACCGGATAGAACCGCGCTCGCCTCTAGCGCGAGCCTCGCCCGCCATTCCTCCGATAGCGTGAGAAGAAACAGGGACCAGGTCAAGGCATTGGCGGTGGTCTCGTGCCCGGCCCCGATAAAGGTCAGGATATTGGCCTTGACTTCGGTGTCGCTCAATCCGGCGCCGGTTTCCGGATCCTGCGCTTCGAGGAGAAGGGTGAGTATATCGCGTGGGGCGCCGGCCTTGTCCTTGGCGAGGAGGCGCTTGCGCCTTGCGACGAGCGTTTCGACAACGGAGGCAAAAAACTTCTCCGCGGCACTGCTCCCAAGCTTGGTCAAGCGCGGCAGCCATTCGGGAAAATCGAGAAGATCGAAGGGATCGAGCCTGCCAACGTTCGCGAAATAGCGGTTGATCGCGGCCGCGAACCGATCCAAGTCCCGCCCAAGCCCGTCCGAAAAGATCGTGCGCCCGAGAATGTCGAGCGTCACCCGCGCCATTTCCGGCTGAATGTCGACGATGCGCCCCTCGCGCAGCCGCAGCCAGCGCGCGACGAGGTCTTCCGCCGCGGCGGCGGTGGCGCCTGCGAAGGAACTAACCATCTTGGGCGTGAACAATGGCGCTAAGGTTCGCCGTTGCACGCGCCAATTGTCGCCTTCGGCTTCCAGCAGCCCTTCGCTCAAGCCCGGCCCGAGAACGCGTTTTTGCAAGGCATCCTTGCGATAGTTGGCGGCGTTGTCGACAAACACGCGGCGGATCGCGGCGGGATCGTTGACCACCGCGATAGTGCCGAGGATGGTCGGACCAACAAGAATCGGCCATTCGAAATGCGCCTTGGTCCAGGTCTCTATGGGGTTCCGGCGCAAGACTCGCAGCGTTGCAAAAGTGCCGAGCGGCACATCGTGCGGTCGAGGCGCAGGCGGACGCGGCGGTTCAATGGAGCGATCTGGCATGACCCTTAATACATATTGTTGGTGTTGCCGCATTGAAAGCCCGGAGGCTTGACGCACGCCGGTAGTCCAAAAAATGCTGCGCTGCGTGGTAGCATGGACAATCCGGAGCGCGCGAGCTTGCGGCCCCGCCCGCCGCGATATAGAACCGGTTCGACTGCTTTAGGCTCCCTTCGTCTAGCGGCCCAGGACGTCGCCCTCTCACGGCGAAAACAGGGGTTCGAGTCCCCTAGGGAGCGCCAAGGATTTCAAGTACATAATGACGGATCATTAGGCCAAGCGTGTCGGAATACGGAAATTTTACGGAAAATATGTCCCTAGATGATGGCGAACGTCCACGAACTTAGTGGCCACGGCGTGCCATTTCGTAGCCTGTCACCTCTCTATCCCAGATGCCCGATATTGTGACCATTCTGGCCGCCGTCGATGAGCCGTGAATCTACTCCTTGCATCGCATTCGTACCCGAAGCGACAGAACTTCGAACCTGTGGCGGGCCTCAAAGAATTCTTTCCCGTCCCAGGGGGCAAGGGCAAGGGGGAATCGAGAATCAGGAGGGTGGGGGCCTTCACTCATTGCTCATAGATTTTGTCGAATTGTCCCGAAGTTCAAACCGCAAAGAGGTTGAGGATTCATGATGCAGGGCGACAAACCCTAGCCAATGCGACGCCGGCTCGACAGGGCGCGTACTAATGAATCCAGCTTGTTGGGTGTCGCCTTATTCCAGGTCCGCTTTGCACCTGATCGCGGCCGGGATGCGGACATCGCGGAAGGTCCGAGTCGCGCCAGAAGCAGACGTCTCCTCGGCAAGATTGCGGCTGCCCGACGCGGGCGATGTTGAGATCGGCCGCTGGGTGATTCAAGGGCACCTCGAAAAATAT
>QHBR01000189.1 GCA_003244015.1 Hyphomicrobiales bacterium
GGTCAAATTCAAAGAGATTCTTTGAATCTGATTTGCTGGCCGCGCGGAAGGGGTATTTTTCGAGATGCCCGTATGTCTCCCAAAATTGCCTTTTCTGCAACCAAACGAAATGCATCTGAATGCTCTGCGCCTCTCTCGATTAATTGGTGTCCTTTCGCTGGACCAAAATCAGCAATTCGTGGTAGGCTCGACCGTTTTAGTTTCTGGGTAGAGTCATTGAGGATGTAGTCAATAGCCTTGGCGATTGGCATGTCATAGCTGACCGTTACATCTAGCGTTGAAGGCGTGCCAGACAGATGCTTTTTGATGTGCCTGAATGCATGCCAACCGCAAAAGCAAAAGGCCGCAAAAATCGCTGCGTAACTAAACCAAGCCTTCCAAGAGGGGTCACTCGTGGAGACTGCTAGGTTGACGAATCCCCAAACTGTGCTTGACCACATCGCGCGGAACCTATGGTATGTTTTCAGGATAATTACTGCGAGATAAGCATGGAGCTGAGAGGCTGCAAGTGACGGCAGATCGTCGGTTCGCATTTGTGGTCATCACATCGCTATGTTTCGCCAGTGCGATGACGTTCTTATATTTGCGCGCTGCGTCAGCTCCACTCGATCTTGCCGCTGCGAGTCAAAGCTCGCGTATCGTCGTCGATCGCAACGGCACTCTTTTGCGGGCATTCACGACGCCGGATGGACGCTGGCGGCTTCCCGTCGCGGCAAAGGATGGGGATTCCCGTCTCATCGCGATGCTGATTGCCTACGAAGACCGCCGTTTTTATGCGCATCATGGCGTCGATTTTCTGAGCCTCGGGCGCGCCGCGCTGCAATGGATAAGCCATGGCCATATCGTTTCCGGCGGCTCGACCTTGACGATGCAGGTGACCCGGCTGATCGAGCCCCGCACCGGAAAATCGGTGGAGGGAAAACTCGGCCAAATTTTGCGCGCGATAAAAATCGAACGGCGGACGGATAAGACCGGCGTCCTCGATCTTTACCTCGCGCTCGCACCTTATGGCGGCAATATCGAGGGCGTCAGGGCAGCGAGCCTTGCCTATTTCGGTCACGAGCCGAAGCGGCTCTCGGCCGCCGAGGCGGCACTGCTGGTCGCCTTGCCGCAAGCGCCGGAAACAATGCGGCCGGACCGTTATCCTGTTGCCGCGCGTGCTGCCCGCGACAAAGTCCTCGACCGGGTTTTCGCACGAGGTGCGATCACTGGGGCCGAGCGCGATAGGGCCAAGCGCGAAGCCGTGCCGCAAGAACGCCGGGCCTTTCCCATGCTCGCCGCGCATGCCAGCGAAGCCGCGCTCCGGCGCGCGCCAGAGCAGCGCGTCCACAAGCTGACGCTCGACGCCAAGCTGCAAGCATCGCTCGAAGGGCTGGCGCGCGAGGCGGCTGCCGGGCTTGGACCAAGACTTTCTTGCGCCATCCTCGTCATCGACAATGCGAGCGGCGAGATCCGCGCCCATGTCGGGGCAGCGGATTATTTCTCGCAACAGCGCGCCGGATCGATCGACATGACCGAGGCCGTCCGCTCGCCCGGCTCGGCTTTAAAACCCTTCATCTATGCGCTCGCTTTCGAGAACGGCATCGCGCATCCGGAAACCCTTTTGGACGACCGGCCAAGACATTACGGAACCTACGCGCCGGAAAATTTCGACCATTCCTTCCAGGGCACCGTGACGGCGCGGCGGGCGCTGCAATTGTCCTTGAATCTTCCGGCGGTCGCATTGCTCGACGAAATCGGCCCGGAGCAGTTCATCGCGCGCCTGCGCAATGCCGGCGCCAGGATCGTGCTCCCGGATGAAACCGCTCCGGGGCTCGCCGCCGGCCTGGGCGGGCTCGGGATCACGCTGCGCGATCTCGCTTCGCTCTATGTGGGCCTCGCGCGGGGAGGAACCGTGCCGGGATTGCGCGAAACAATGGACGGCGTGGGGACGGCGGATGCTAGGACCCGCCGGATAGCTGGCGCAGTCGCTAGCTGGTATGTCGCCGGCATTCTGCGCGGCGCGCCCCCGCCCCTGAACGCGCCGTTCGGGCGCATCGCCTATAAGACCGGGACTTCCTATGGCTACCGGGATGCCTTCGCGATCGGCTTCGACAAGTCCCATACGATCGCGGTCTGGCTCGGCCGGCCAGACAATGGCTCCGTGTTCGGCCTCGCCGGACGCCAAGCCGCCGCGCCGGTGCTGTTCGACGCTTTCGCAAGGCTCGGCGCCGGGCACGAATTCCTTGCCGCGCCCGCCGGTGTTCTCGCGAGCCGGAGCGCCTCGCTTCCGCCGCCCTTGCGCCATTTGCGCAAGGACGTGCCCAAGAATCTGGCGGCGGCGGCGGCGACGCAATTAAAAATCGCTTTTCCACCGGATGGCGCCCGCGTCGATCTCGGCCTTGCCGCAGCCTCAAAGCCTTCGCCCGGCGCCCGCCTCAGTTTGAAAGCCGAAGGCGGTGTTTTGCCGCTGCGATGGATCGTCAACGGCGTGCCGATCGGCGAACCGGACCTGCGCAGGCAATCGGAGTGGACACCCGACGGCGCGGGTTTTACGCGAGTCTCTGTCATGGATGCGCAAGGCACGACGGACAGCGTGCTCGTGCGGCTCGAATAGAAGGGCTTCCACGGGTCATAAGACTATCAGATTTCGTGGCCCTTCTTCTTCATTTCCGCGCGCGCGCGGGTCATCATGTCGGTCGATATCTTGCCTTGCCAGCCCTGCATCGCGGTCACCACCTCGGTCAAGAAGGCCGGTTGCGTCTCGACGTATTTTTTTCCCGCCTGACTCTCGAAGAAGGCCACCGCCGCCTTCAAATCCTGCTCGCTCATCTGTTTGACATAAATCTGCGCGGCGATATCGACCATTTCGTCCGCTTGCTTGTCGAATTCGGGCTTGAGCCCGGTCAGCACCGCGTTGAGATCTTGGCGGATTTCCGGCCGCGTCTGGGTCAACGAAGAGCCGATCTGATCCATGAATTGCGGAATGACGATACTAAAGGAGCGCGACATTCCACAGGCGACCACGAGCGCGCGGGCGGCGGCCAAATGCGGCGGGCTGGGCGCGGCCGAACCCGGCCCGGTTTGGCCTGGCGAGGTGTTGGGCGCGGCTTGTTGGGCCCTGCCTCCACTCGCGGCAACTAAGGGAACAAGCAGGAACGCAAGGCAAAAAACCAAATTCACGGCGTGTTTTTCACAAGCTGTGCGCAAACGAAGACCTCCTCAAACCATGACGCAAGATCCAAGACCCCCCATCGGGGTCAATCGAGTTGGCCAAGAATCTCGATGCCGGCCGGACCGGCGCTGATCACCGCCTTGGCGATCCCGATGAAGAGCCCATGTTCGACGGCGCCGGGAATGGCGTCGAGCCGGTCCGCCAGATCCTCCGGGCGGGGAATGGCGCCGAAGAAGCAATCCACGATATAGTGCCCATTGTCGCTGACGAAAGCCTGGCCGCCAGGAGTTTTCCGCAGGCGGACCTCGCCATCGCAGCCGCA
The DNA here is from genome assembly GCA_003244015.1 of Hyphomicrobiales bacterium. Classification (GTDB taxonomy): domain Bacteria; phylum Pseudomonadota; class Alphaproteobacteria; order Rhizobiales; family Beijerinckiaceae; genus Methylocapsa. Next base: position 3,477 of record QHBR01000189.1, read on the forward strand.
GGCCTTCGCCGCCGCCAAAATCATCCGGCGGGTCGCTTCGAGACCGAACACATTGACTTCGACCGGCAGCGGGAATTTGCCGAGCACCGCCGCCAATTTCGACGAATCGACGATCACGACCATGCGCTTCGACGCCATGGCGACGATTTTTTCGCGCAAGAGCGCGCCGCCGCCGCCCTTGACGAGACGCAATTTTGGGTCGAACTCGTCGGCGCCATCAATCGTCAGATCGAGTTCAGGCGAAGCGTCGATCGAAGTCAGCGGAATGGCATGGAGTTTTGCCAGAGTGCGGCTGCGCTCGGAGGTCGGCACGCAGATCACGTCCAACCCCATTGCGACCCGCGTGGCAAGGAGTTCGACAAAATGCGCCGCCGTCGTGCCGGTCCCAAGCCCAAGCCGCATCCCAGGGGTAACGAGCTCCAGGGCTTTTGCGGCGGCGAGCCGTTTGAAGTCGTCCGGGGAAAGCTCAGGCATGAGGCGGCCGCGATGGCTCCGGCAAGGTCTGTCTGGGTTAGTCTCTTGGCTCCGGCCGCGTCAACCCTTGGGCGGCGGTTGGCAGCGGCTCAGTTGAATTTAGGCTTGCCGCCGTCTTAGGGAGCCAAGCTGGCGTTGACATAACGGCTTAGCGATTTTCGCCCGCGATATTCTTGATGCGCATCGAATGGGCCGCAATGTCATCAAGACTATAAGACAGCGTCCTCCGCTTACTTGAAGGCGGACGTTTCTCGACCGAAAGCCCAGGCCGCCACTCCGTCGCCGGACGATGGGTCTTTGCACGAAGCCGCCGCCGCAGTTTGGGCAGACATTGTGGAGCCTGTTTTCGACACAGTCCGCACAAAACGTACACTCATAAGAACAGATGCACGCAAGTTTCGTTGCCGGGGGCAGGTCCATGTCGCAATATTCGCAATTTGGCCGTAGTTCCAAAGCCATGGCGTGCCCTTCGTCTGAATAGACCTCGGCATCATAGCAAAACAGGCGTTGACGGAAAAAGCAGCAGCCTGGTTCGATCGAACGCCCCAACGATCGTATCACCGGAGGGGGGACCATAGTCGCCGGGACGTTTGCTGAAACTTGCGGCTTCCCCGTGGCCACGCCGCCATGCGGCTTCAGGTTTCTAAGTGAAGCGCCCGCTCGCTTGCGCTCTGGATGCAGGATGAACAAAAATATTTTCTTGCCAGTAGAATCCTTTATCTCGTTTACAATGCCAGCTGTGGGGTGCTGATCCGGGCGCCTATATATCTAAGGGACGCGGAGGTTGGATCATGGCTGCTAACGCAACAAAAATCATTCTGGATACGCCGGCCCCGGATTTTTCGCTTCCCGCCACGGATGGCCGGACCTATACGCTCAAAGATGTGGCGGGCGAAAAAGGCACGATGATCGTCTTCATGTGCAATCATTGCCCCTATGTCAAGGCGGTGATCGACCGGCTTGCCGGGGACGCGCGGCTGTTGTTTGCGGAAGCCATTAGCTTTGCCGCCATTTGTTCTAACGATGCCACGGACTATCCGGAAGATTCCTTCGCCAATATGAAGCGGTTCGCGCAGGCGCACAATTTTCCGTTTCCCTATCTTCACGATGAGAGCCAGTCGGTTGCCCGCGCGTATGGCGCGGTCTGCACGCCCGATTTCTTCGGCTACGGCAAAGACCTGAAGCTGAAATACCGTGGCCGCCTCGACGAAGGCCGCACCGCGCCGCCGCCAGTGGGCGCGCGCCGCGAACTTGTCGAGGCCATGCGGGCCATCGCGGCCACAGGCGCAGCGCCGGAGAACCAAACTCCATCCATCGGCTGTTCGATCAAATGGAAGGCGGCGTAGGGGCATTCCGCGCGAATCGCATCGCCTGCTCGACAAGCAGATCGGGGCCATATTCGTTTGGTCCCTTTGTGCCCCGCAAAAAGCCAGTTTCAATGAAATACCAGAGCCATCCGATGACCACAACGAAGGGGATCAGCTGCATGACAGGGGTTAGCTGCTCCGGCCAGTCTGATTGGCTCGGGTTCTGGATGCCACGCAAAAAGCCAATAATGATAATCGAGATGATCGGACCCCAGCAAATGAAGACCCACCAGCCTGACTTGCCACGATCGTGATAGCGTTTGATGCCAAGATTGATACTCGGATAAACCAGCGGAAGCGTCGTCATTAAAGATATAAGCAATCGGGCCATAACATCATTACCCCGATTATCGGGATCAACATGGCGTCGAGGACGGCCTTGGCCACCGCCAGGACAATGTGTCCGATCCAGAATGCCTGCCGATTGATCCGCCCGGCGTTGGTCAAAAAAAGAACTCGAAAGCCTGGCCCCAAAAGATCTGACGCACCTATGCGCAGGCCCGCCAAGCTAAACGCGCCGCCGCCCGCCACGGCGACATAAAGGAGGACAAAGCAATAGAGGACCGCAAGCTCGCCCTGATTGAGAATGGGAAAGAAGCTTTTTTGCGCATGCGCGAGAAAATAGGCAAACGCCATTTCGCCGGACAAAATGAAAGCGACCGGGCGGGTGAAGATGCCAAGGAGAAGCAGAACGCCGCCGGCGAGCTCCAGAACGCCCGCGATGCCCAAGAGCGACAGGAGCTGAAAATTGTCGAACATTGCGACATGCGGAAAGCCGAAAAGCTTCGCCGTACCGTGCTGGAGAAGCAGCAGGGCCGTGACGATCCGCAAGAGTCCAAGGAGCCGCGGCTGCCAAGCAGCGGCGATGGGCGCCAAATCCATAATGACCATTCCTTTGCCGAAAGAACCTCGCATTGGCGTTTCCCCGCCGGAGCGGCCCCATTGCGCTCCTTGGACTCGAACGCCAAGTATTTTATCCTATATAAGCTCCGCCGGCATCCGAGGAATCAGCAGATGATCCCCAGCGCGATTATTTTCGCCATTGTCCTATCAGGGGCGCTTGGCATCTCGCTCATGTACCGTCAGGCCGCCGCGGTTGCCGCCCATCGCGCGCACGTTCCGGACGGGTTTGCCGGCTCGATCAGCGCCGAGGAACACCGGCGGGCGGCCGCCTACACAATGGCCCGCACGCGGCTGGAGATCGCGGAGACCATCTTCGACACCGTCCTCGCGGTGCTTTGGCTGATTGTCCTGCTCGGTCCGTTCTACGCGTTGGCGGCGCATTTCATTGCTCCTGGCATCTCCCGCGCTGTCGCCGTCGTGGTTGCTTTCGCACTGGTTGAGCGCGTACTTCAACTGCCGTTCTCGATTTACAGCACCTTCGCGCTGGAAGCCCGGTTCGGCTTCAACCGCGCGACCCCGGCGATGTTTCTGCGCGACCGGATAAAAGGCGTGGCGCTCTCGGCTTTCCTTGGGGTCCCTTTGCTTTATGGTCTGTTCTGGCTGCTGCGCGTCATGCCCGACACCTGGTGGCTCCTCGGCTGGGCGGCGTTGATGGCTCTGATGATCGCCATGAGCGTGATTTATCCCGCTGTCATCGCGCCCTTATTCAACAAGTTCACGCCCATGCCGGACGGAGCGTTGAAGTCGCGCGTCGAAGCGCTTCTTGCGAAATGCGGTTTCGCATCCAAGGGGCTCTACGTCATGGACGCCTCCAAACGTTCGACGCACGGCAACGCCTATTTCGCCGGCTTCGGAAAGGCCAAGCGCATCGTCTTCTTCGACACGCTTTTGCAAAACCATACGCCTGATGAAATTTTGTCGATTCTCGCCCATGAATTGGGGCACTATAAACTCGGTCATATCGGTCAGCGCATTGCCGAGACGGCGGCGCTCGCGTTTGTAGGTTTTGCTGTCCTTGGCTGGGCTTTCGCCGCCGGCGGATTGGCTGGCGCGTTCGGTCTGCCAGCCGATCCCGGCGTGGTTTTGATCGTGGTGCTGATTACCATGGGACCCGTCGCGCATTTGCTGTCGCCGCTGACGAGCTGGCTGTCGCGCCGCGCCGAGTATGAGGCCGACAATTTCGCGAAGGCGATGGCCGGCTCCGGGCCGATGATCAGCGCCTTGACGAAGCTCGCGCGGGATAATCTCTCGACCCTGACACCAGATGCGGTCTATGCCTTGTTTTATTATGCCCACCCGCCGGTTCCAACGCGGATCGCCCGGCTGAGAGCGGAGCCAGCTCTGCTTGACCGGATAAGGATCTAGCGGCGACCGCTCATCTAGGGCAGTGCGGCCGGCGGCCTCGACACTTCGACATCCTGCGGCCCTCGAACCCGGTAATCTATGCCGGCCCAGCGAATGTGACGGGAGCCGGGGGCCGAAAACACGCACAACGCATGAAAGCTCCACCAGATGGGCCGCAGCCACCGTTCGACCCGCCAGTACATTGGAAGTGCGGCTGCCGTTGCCTCTCCCCAGAGCGCGATGACGATTCTGCGACGGCAATGGTAACGAACCTCGCCCAAAGCGAGAGATACGCCAATCAGGACGATGGCAAGGACACTCCCTTGCAGGGCCATGCTCAGCGCGGCGATCGCGGCGGCGATCGGGAAGAGCGTTCCGAGCGCCGCCAGCGCCCAAATGCCAGACTCATGCAGCAACATGATACGGTATTGGCGCCGCCCAAACGAAAGAGCTTCGCTCCAACTCATCGCCACGGGGGAGAGAAGGAGGCTCTGGCGCGGTGAAAAGACCTCGTACCCCGCTTCCTTGAACGCACGTGTCATTTGCGCGTCGTCGCTGATCGCGCCTTCCCAGTAGCGGCGGATACCGATGTGCTCCAGAGTCTTGCGCCGCATTGCCATCGTGCCGCCCCAGCAATGGTTAAATATCGAAGGCAACCTCGGCGCCGTCACAACGGAGGCGTTCGCCGCCGCGACGACGGCCGAACTCACCCGGTTGTCGGCCGGGACGATCCAGCGGTAACCGGTGACCGCGTCGCGGCCCGTGTTGACCAGAGCGGCAACGAGCCGGGAAAGCCACTCCGGCGCCGGCAGCGTGTCCGCGTCGGCGAAAGCCACGATCTCGTCGCGGTCCTCGATCGCGTCGAGGGCGGCGAGCAAGTTCCAGACCTTCTGACCGGTCCGTTCGGATTGGCCGGCGACAACCGTGCGAAGGGGTGCTCCCGGCCGTTTCGATTCCTCCGTTACCATGGCGAAGGCGGGATCTTCTTCGGACTCGACCGCCGCGATGATTCGATAGTCCGGATAGGCTTGATGGCGCAGCCGGCCGAAGAACGCACGCGAAACTTCCGAAGCGTACTTCACGGCTACGATGACGGCGACGGGGGGGGTACTCCCGGGAATTTCGCTCAGCGGAAGCCCCCATGTGTAGCGCCAAGCCGAAAGCGTATTTAAGATCGCGATCGTGATCCATGCGATCAACAGAATGCCTGCGATTGTACTCATTGCTGGAATGTTTCCTGGCCCGCCCGCCGCGCCGTCAACAGCAATCCCGCGCCCTCGTCCTTGGTTGCCGGAATACCAAGTAATCGGTGAGCAAGACGGCCGCCGAGCAGGCCGAACGCGGCGGCGGCGTGCCAGGACCACGCACCGCGAAAATGCTCCCTCGTGCATTTGACCGGGGAGAACCGCTCGATCCAATATATGAGCGAATCATGGCCACCCCAGGGGACATGCTCGATACCGTCTGCAACAACATTGGCGCCTTTTGCCAGTTCGGTGAGAGCGGATCTTGTCCACCATGTCAGGTGATGGGGTGGTGCATTGAGCAGGAAATTCGGGATGCGGGTCAGTGCCGACGGGACGTGCGGCACGCCAACGAAGATAAGGCCGTCAGGTTTCACCGCTTGCGCCATCTGGGCGAACAGGGTCGCGGGCGCCGTGACATGTTCGAGGACTTCGAACGCGCAGACGGCGTCGTAAAATCCCGCGTGCTCGACAAGATGCTGAGCGAGCGTTTCGTTGCGCACTCCGTCGATGGCGCCGCCTTCGGCGAAGTGCGGGTCGAGTCCCGTGTAAGTCGCCTGTGGTACGCATGACCGGAAGCTCGCAAACCCGCATCCGACATCAAGGACACGAGCTCCCGCTTCGATGCGCCGCGCGGCGATCAGAAACTCGTGGCGGATGGCTTTATGTGAATAAAGCTTTTCGGCGTTCACCCTTGAGTAGAATTGGACATAAAACGCGCGGTCTCCTTCAAGCGGAGGGTCGAAGAAATGAAGACCTGTCGGCGACTCCCACAATCCGAACTTCTCCACGCCGCGGAAGCTCGGCCGAGCGTCCGTCTTGAACTCGATACGCCAAAGGTCGGCGAGGAGACGGGCCGTCACCCACTGGACATGCCGGACGGCGGGAAGCCCGGTGACCGGACAGGCGGGGGCGCGTTCTTGAGGCGGCATGTTCCAGGGTGTCAAGAGGCTTCGACCGGCAAGAAAGATTCCATGAAATCCGAAAGATTGCAAACCGCTCCACTATGCTCAAACTTTGTCGGCGCATCTGATCGCCGGGCGACGTATAAAACGCTTCAATTCATCGCCCGAATTGCTTCGGGAACCGCCATGTTGCCGAACTTACAAAATCCGCTCACGAGTCTTTCGCGGGTCCGCAGGAGGTGGCTCATTGCGCGAAGCCGGATCTTCGATCGCAAATGGTACCAAGCCGAATATCCCAAGAGTGGCGCGGCGGGGTTGGATCCGATCATGCACTATTTGCTCAGCGGTGCGGACCGGAGTTACCGGCCACATCTTTTATTCGATCCAGCTTGGTATAAGAACGCGCGCGGACCGCGGCAGCGCGATCAAAATCCGCTCATTGATTACATAAATTACGGAGCGCGGGAGGGCATCGAGCCGTCCCCATATTTTTCAACCGCATTCTATCGAAAAGCCGTTGGCGGCACCGGCGGCTTGACGCCGCTAGGACATTTCGTGGCTTACGGGCTGCCGCGCGGCCTTGCCCCGACGCCATTGTTCGACCGGGCATGGTATTTGAAAAACAATCCTGATGTGCGGCGCGCGGGCTTCGACCCGTTTCTCCATTTCGTGGCGTCTGGAGCCAGGGACGGCCGCTCGCCTGGTCCGCTTTTCAATTCGGCATGGTACCGGATGAAGAATGCCGATGCGCGGGACGAGGGAATGGAGCCGCTGCACCATTCCCTGGCGATTGGCGCGCGCGAAGGCCGCGACCCCTCCCGTTTTTTCGACACGGAGTTTTATGTCGCGGCCCATTCCGGGCAAGGTGCGGCGCGTGATACGGCGCTGGCTTTTTATGCCGGGCGCGGGCGCGATGGCTGGCACAGCACCCATCCAGTTCTTCCGCCACCCGCGTCCCCCAGTGCCTATTTCGAGGAACTTCCCTGGCAAAAATCGACCCCCGCACCTGGCGCGATCGAGGCGCCCTTTCGCACATTGATCGTCGATGTTGGAGAGGCCGACGGAAGGAAAACGACCGGACTGAGGCAACTCTTAACGATGCTCGTCACATTGCCGGGATTGGACGTGCATTGCGTGACTAACGGCGCCATGGAGTCGATCCCAGGAGTTGCGATACTCGACTTGTCGCGACCCGATCTAGCTGTGTTCGACAGGAGCGTTGTCCTCGAGCGCGTGCTGCGCGCAATGAAGTTCTTGGACCCGAACGGGCTAGTTTGCGAGGCGGCCTGCGCCGCGCTGCCGCTTGCCCGGACATCGGTTTGCTCTACCACAATCTCATGGAATCAAGGCCTCTCGCCGCCACGGATTGGGCGGAACTCTTGGCTCATCGCGCCGGCTACCGCCCGCCCCATCAAACTACAATCACGCGCGCTATCTCGATGAGAGGCTCGCGTCGATTCTCGAGCAACGATTGAGGCCGGACGAAATTATCTTTCTCGACGATGGGTCGAGCGACGGCAGTTTGGGGATCGCGCGGGCATGGCAGGCGCGGTCGCCTATTCGCTTCGCGATCGCTGCAAACGCGACGAATAGCGGCTCGCCTATTAAGCAATGGGCAAAGGGGATCAAAAGCGCCGCCGGGGACCTCGTCTGGATCGCGGAAAGCGATGATTCGTCTTGCCCTCGCTTTCTCGAGCGCATGGCCGCCGCCTTTATAGATCCGGACATTGCAGTCGCCTATTGCGATTCCGAAGCGATTGGAACGGAAGGAGAAATCTTCTCTTCGAGCTATCGGTTCTATACCGATTTACTCAGCGAAACAAAATGGTTAGCAGGATATGTCGAGACTGGTCCGCGCGAAATCGCCGAGGCTCTTGCCATCAAAAATACAATTTCCAACGTAAGCGCGGTTCCCTTCCGGCGCGACGCGCTCAACGAAAGTTTGAGCGCCGCCGAAAATTTCCGCTATTGCGGCGATTGGGCGATTTACGTCGCGTGCCTGCGCAAGGGAAGAATCGCTTTCTGTCCGCGTGCCCTTAACAAACACAGGCGGCCGCCAGGGAGTTTGACGCAAGAAGGCGAGCGCGATGCGCAAGGCGTGCGGAAAGCAATCGCCATCAAACTCGCAATTTTCGCCGGCGTGCCGTGCGACGCGCGGGTCATCTGGTTGAGCCTTGCCCAAACAGTCTTTGAATATGAAATTCGATCGAAATCAGGTGGCTGCGAGCGCCCCGCATTCACAACGAACAAAGAGCTGGCAGATTGCGTTGAAAAGTTGCGATGTTTCCTTGGCGGGCAAGGGCACCAATTTCCACAAGACACAAGCGAGATTGCAGCCTATCCGCGAGGTGTCGCGGCGCAATCCGCGTCCTTGCGCGCGACCGACCATCAAGGCTTCGTAAACAGCGTTCTGCAGGAACTCAAAACCATCGCGATTCGCGGATAAGGCCCCAGAAGTCCCCTCGTTTCCCTGGCAGAGCATGCTGGCCAGTTCCGCGCCCGGTATTGCGCCTTGGGGATCTTGTGGCGGCGGCTCCGGTTGAATTTATAAGGCACGGACCTTCCGGACCCAAGAAGCTTGAGCCGGGAATTCTTACCCCCCGAGGCTGTCACCGCATCTTTGAAACAGCGAGCGCGCGGACAACTGCAATCCAAGGCCTATCCTCGCACCAAACGCAGGTCATTGGCTACCCGCGACCCTGACATCGCCAAATTGCCCCCGCACCGCGGAAGTGCGTATTTGCTGCCTCGACCAGGGGCCCGGCCAAGGTCAGTGGCCGCCCGCCTTACTAAACGCGGCGCCGGCGCCGAACGTTTTGAGCCGGGTCCGCCAATGGCAAGCGCGGAACCCCGCGGGAGCCGGCCAACGACGGCGTTGACATATTGTCTGAAATAACGAAGCTTCTTTCAGGTCCGTTCACGAATGAATCGACCGCCTCGCCCGGGCCGTCGCCTAGCCCCCAGGAAATTTGCATGAAGTCGCAAAATCGAACTGGGTTGGATGAAGAGGGCCGGCGGCGCCTCGACGAAATGGTTCAAAACCGCGTTGACGCCCTGGCAGCAGACGCCAAGACGCAAAATGCGCGGGCGCCGGTCCCGCCATCTCCGGACGGCGTGATGGACTTTCAAAATCTGGCAGGGTATCGCGAACTTAAACTACAACGATCGATGGCGGCCATCGTTGGCCTCGACAATCCCTATTTTCGCCTCCATGAAACCGCTGCCGGCGCGACGACCATCATCGGCGGGCGCCAATTCATCAATTATTCGTCATATGATTATCTCGGCTTGAACCATCATCCGGAGGTCCGCGAAGCCGCGCATGCCGCCGTCGACGCATTCGGCACGTCGGCGTCCGCGAGCCGGCTGGTCGCTGGCGAACGGCCGGGACACCGGGCACTCGAGGGGGCCTTGGCGCAACATTATGGGCAGGAAGATTGCGTCGTTTTTGTCAGCGGCCACGCGACAAATGTTTCGACCATCGGCGCCATTCTCGGGCCGAAGGATTTGGTCGTCCACGAAAGCCTTGCCCACAACAGCATCCTGGCGGGCGCTACTCTGTCCCGCGCCGAGCGGCGTTCGTTTCCGCACCGTGATTTCATCGCGCTGGATTTGCTGCTGACGTCGATCCGGCGGCGGTTCGAGCGTGTGTTGATCGTCGTTGAAGGCCTATACAGCATGGACGGCGATGTTCCCGACTTGCCGATGCTCGTTGAGATAAAGCGGCGGCATAACGCCTGGCTGATGGTTGACGACGCGCATGGTCTTGGCGTGCTTGGCCCGAAGGGATACGGGTTGTTCGATCACTCCGGCACGGACCCGCGCGATGTGGATATCTGGATGGGGACACTTTCGAAGACGCTTGCCGGATGTGGCGGTTTCATTGCCGGTCCTACCGCGCTCGTGGAATATCTGAAATGCATGTCGGGCGGGTTCGTCTACTCGGTCGGCCTTTCGCCGCCGCTGGCGGCCGCCGCCTCGGCGGCCCTTGCCATCGTGCATCGCGAACCCGGCCGGGTCGATAGATTGCGCCGTGTCAGCCGCTTGTTTTTCGATGCCGCCAAGACGCGAGGATGGAATACGGGAACGAGCGCCGGTTTCGCGATTATTCCCATTATGGCCGGCAATTCGGTTTTTGCCGTGGCTCTAAGCCAAGGACTTTTTGAGCGCGGTATCAATGTGCAGCCCATTATTCATCCAGCGGTTCCAGAGCGCGCCGCGCGGCTGCGTTTCTTTCTTACCTCCGAGCATCGCGCCGAACAGATAGATGAAACAATTCAAGCGATCGAGGAGGCAATGAAAGAAGTCGCCGCGAACCCGTCCATGCAAAGCATACCGGGATTTCCGCAAGGCGGTCCGGCATGACCGCACTGTTGGTGCGGAAGGTTCAAAGCCCGGCCGACGTGGCCGCTTTCATGGCGGCGGGAAAACGCGCTCAAACCGGCAATTCGCTCTGGATCGAGCCGCTTCGCGACGAGATTCTCCGGGTGTTCGACAAGAAGCGTTCGCCCTTGATGCTTGAAAATGAAATTCAGCCTTTCGTCGCTTTTCGCGATGGTCAGCCGGCCGGGCGGATCGTGGCGGTGGTCAACCGGGCGCATCTCGAAAAATACCACGACGCCTGCGGACATTTTGGCGTTATCGACGCGATTGACGAACGCGACGTGTTCGCCTCCCTGCTTCAACATGCCGCCGGTTTTTTACGCGCGCGCGGGCTGCGCCGCATGCGCGGCCCTTTCAGTCTGTCGATCAATCACGAAGCCGGACTCCTCGTCAAAGGGTTTGACCAGCCTCATGTCGTGCGCACCAACCATGCTCCGCCTTATTATGGGCGCCACATCGAGGCGCTCGGGTTTCGCAAAGCCATGGATTTGTTCGCTTACGTCTGCCGGATAGCGGAGTCGGACTTTCCCGGACGCGTAGCCAAAACCGCAAACCGGTTCGATTCCGCCAAGGAGATCCAAACCCATGGTCTGTCATTGACGCGCTGGCCAACGGAATTTTCCCGGGTGCTGCGGCTCTACAACGACGCCTGGAAGAACAATTGGAGTTCAATTCCAGTCAGCAACGCGGAGGCCAGACTGATCGCGGATCTTACCCTGCCCGTCGCCAAGCCATCCTGGATCAGAATAGCCCAATGGCGGGGCGAGGACATCGCGGTTGTATCGCAAATACCAGATGTCAATGAAGCACTCGTTGGGCTTGGCGGGAAGCTTTGGCCGTCCGGCTGGGCGCGCATACTGTGGCGCATTCATGGCCGGGGGACGCGGATGACGCGGATCCCGATGATCGGCATCGCCAGCCGCTGGCGGGGAACCCGCATCGGTTCGATGGCTGTTTCGCTGCTTCTTGCCGAAGCGATTACCAAGGCGCGCGGGGCCGGGATCGAAGAGACCGAAATCAGCTGGATCCTCGAAACCAATCGCGCAATGCTCAATCTTGCGCGAAGCCTGCCGGCTCATCATACCCGCACATTCCGCGTTTACGAGCGCGAACTCTAAGCCCGGCCACGCTTATGAACCGGTTCCATTTGAAGGAATCATGTTCCAATGGAATGACGCGGTAGCGCCGTCGTGGGAAGCGCATAGTATCCCCCAAGATCCGCGATGGGATCTCGGATGACGCGGATGCTTTGGGCTGAAGGTGGATTTTCGGCCTGTTTTGCGGCTCTCAGCCACCACCGGAGCCTTCCGCGACGATCTCAACGGCGCGCGTCGGCGTTTTCGAGCGTCTTGGACGCGGCTTCGCAATCGGCGGCGCGGTGTGCGGCGCGGTGTGTGTGCGGCCTCCAAAAAGCGCGAAAATGCCGCGCTCTGGGTCAGGACGTTTCGGGACATGTATGGATCGGTGTTGCCTTGCGATTCTATTCATATAAGTGCATATGGAGCGCTAAAATTTATTCAATTTTAAATGGCTTGTCGGCGGAGCCGAAGTCACATCGATCCGGCTCCGCTCCCGTTTGTTACCGACTAAGCGTGACACCTATTTAAAGCTGTAGCTAAAGGTCTGGTTATAGGCGCCGGTGTCAGAATCGGTGACAAACCAAGAGATAAAATACCCTTCGCCGCAAGGCACCTGGAGCCCCTGGCTTATGTTGGAATTGTTAATCTCAAATATTATCCCGCCCTCCGAGGGGAGGATGTAGAACCATTGGCCGCCGCCGCTGTCCACAAACCACCCGCAATTGGTCGCGTGGGCCGTGTTCCAGCCCAAAGGGATCTTGGCAGTCAGGTTCGTAAGATTTGCCTTTGAGCCAGTCGCCGCGGCGCCGGGCGTCGTGGTTGTGGCAGCGTGCTGTGCGGCGAGCGCCTTCAGAACCTGCATGTGGCTCGGGCTCGGCGTCGGCGGTGACGGTGCTTGCGCCACCGCAATGCCCATTGAGCAACCGAGCGCGATCGCTGCCAATCCGAGAGATTTCTTCACCATTTCTACTCTCCTTTCACGGGTTTCCTCACAATTGACCAAACCAACTAGAGCGAAAAAAAACATCTGTCTCGTACACCCCAGGTTCTCGCATCCTTCACGTGGGAGCAGATGGTTTTTCTAGATTAAGATAGCACCACGGCTATGGTTTGGAAAGCGGAAACTGGAACCCAAGATCCGCGATGGGATTGCGAATGAGGCGGATGCTTTGGGCTGAAGGTGGATTTCCCCCGCGCCGGCCGCGGCGTTCCTTGCGTTTTTTTTGCCACATTCCCCTGCAATCCATCGCGCTAGTGGATCGACTCTAA
>QHBR01000273.1 GCA_003244015.1 Hyphomicrobiales bacterium
GATCCATGGCCGTTTGCTCACCGCGTGGTCGACGGCGGGAATCGTCGGTCCGGTGATCGTCAATTACCTGCATGACACGCGCGTCGCCGAAGGCGTTCCGCGCGACCATGTCTACGACCAGATCTTTTATGTGCTTGCCTGCCTCCTCGTCGCCGGGTTCATTTGCAATGCGCTGATCCGGCCGGTTCACGCGAAGTGGCATATGAACGAAGACGAGACATTGAAGCCGGCGCTGCGCGGCCGACCTTTCGGACATAGCCATGGAATCGGCCGGGGCGGTCTCGACGCCGAGGCGTTCCTCGCTTGGGCATTGGTCGGAATTCCGCTCACCTGGGGCGTGTGGAAGATCCTCGACAACGCCGCGAAAATCTTTCAATGATCGACGCGCGAATGCCAAACCGCTGCGCGGACTCACAGCGGCACGGAAGTTTATCCGGAGTTTGTCGCGGCTATGCACATCACGATCGCGCCATGAGTTCGACAGCTAGACCGTAAATTCGCAACCGGGTGGACTCTGGCATCGCGGCGATGGTTTCGAGATAGACCTGGCCGGCACGGCACATTTTGGCGTCGCCGATAGGTGGATCGCCGGCCTTGCCGTCGAGCAGCGCTTCGATTTCCGGGGTGTCGAGACCTTTAGCGCGCAATGCCTTTTCGAGCGCGTCGAAATCCGTTCCGGTCGGCGCCGGCCTCTCGATCCGCTGGATTTCGCCATCATGGATAGCGTCGATGCCAGCAATTGCCATGGCGGCGACAAGACCACGGTTTTGCGCCGAAAATTCAAAAAAGCCGGGGCTCTCGCCGCCATAGAGAAAATTGACGCATAGGAGCGGATCCTTGACCGCGAGCGCTCGCAACATTGCGAAATGCAATTCAAATATATGTTCCAGAGCCTGCCCGCCCGCTTTGGCCGCCAGAATCCCGCGTGATAGGCGCAAGGAGCGGACGGCTTCCGCCATAAGCAGATCGGCGCTTGCCATCTCGCCGCTTGCGGCCGAACGCTTTGCAAAGGCCGCGAGAAAAGACTCGTATTCCGAAGGAAATACAGTTTTCAGGCGGTCGAAGAAAGCCGCGTATTCTGGCGCCGTTTTGAGCTTTTCCTTGAACGCGCGCCGGGCGGCGTCGATTTCATCAGGTGACGTCCCGGGCTTGCCCGGGCGCGTGGACGCCGTTGCGATCAAGGGCGCGGACGACGTTTCCGGGCGGATCGCCTTTTGCAGAAGGGCCGCGCCGGTGACTATCGCAGCAAGGGCGGCAACCGCTCAACCAGGGGGATCAAGCACTCGAAAGCGGCTACCGCTGAAGCTTCTCAATCGCGCCATGCGCCAGCTTCGCCCGGTTCGCCGCCCTGGTATAGAGCGACGCCTGCGGCCGCCGCGCCAGCCGTGTCGGTCGGTTGAGATTTCTCGATGCGGTCGACCGCTTCTTGGGTGATGCGAATGAGGTATAATGAACATATGCGCCGATTTCTTCTAGTCGCTCTTTTGGTCCTTTCAATTTTACCAACCTCTGCGAAAGACATGGACTTCAAGCTGCAGGAGAAAGATCTGCGGCCAAATTTCGACCTCTATCAGTGGATCTTTGCCGACGGCGACATTGTGCCTGGAACCGCCGACCGGTTCATCGCTTGCGTGGCGAGAACAAGATCATTTTCAGCTGTCCTCTGAACAACATGAAGAACCATGTACCGATAATGACGATTTTTTCCGAGCTCCCCGACCGCGAGTCCGTCGTTCGTCAGGCGAAAAATGTTATCCTCTTCATTAACGACAAGAGTTTGCCTGTTACGCCGAAGGCCGTCTACTATCCGCCACTGCTCGCAGGTGGTTCATATCTCTCGTGGGCTGTCGTCCTGACGCCAGAGCTGGTCGGCGCCCTCAAGATGGCGAAACGTATCGGGTCTGGGGTGTCGCCAGGGCCATCGGACGTATTTGCCGGCGTCGCGGGCATCAATGTCGGCGAAGGTAGGAGAAGTTGGTGCGGACGTTAAATGATTGCCGCGACGTTTCGTGTCCTCTCCCCGTGCCGCGCCCATGCCTCAAGATTGGCCACAAATGGCAACATCGGTGCGCGAGTGCACGCGGCACGACGTAAGCCCGATATGTACGGAAGGCCAGGTTCTTTGCGCATCCGGCGATCTGACGCTGGTTCACGGCCGCAAGTCCCGGGCACGAATGCCATCGAAGGCGCTTCCCCGGTTTGGGCGAGATCGACCAGCACGGCGCCACAACCCGGCCAATTTCTAATTTCTGCTTCCCCCATGCTTCCCCGCTCGACGGATTGAACGGGAGGCGACGCTCGGAGCACTGGCGAAAGTCTTTAGTCTCAATCGGTTGTTATGGTGGGCGCGACAGGGATCGAACCTGTGACCCCTCCCGTGTGAAGGGAATGCTCTTCCGCTGAGCTACGCGCCCCGCCATGCGTGCCGGCGCACGCGACCGCCCTTTATGAAAGCAAGCCGTTTCAAGTCAAGGCGGATTCGGCGCTTAAGCTTTTTGTTGCCGCATGATCTTAGCCGAAAAGTCTGCAACTTTTCGGAACCATGCTCTATGCCACGCCAAGCGCCGCGACCGCGCCCCATAATTCGTCGTAGTGGCCGATCACCCGGTCCGGCTTGAAATTGCCGACCGGCTGGTCCGTATAGCCGAAATTGACCGCCACGACAGGGACGCCGGCGTTGCGCGCCGCATCGATATCCATTTTGGAATCGCCGACCATCACGGCCCGGCCTCGGTCGCCGCCCGCCCGCGCGATGGTCTGCAACAATGCTTCGCCATCGGGCTTGCTGACGGCAAACGTATCCTTGCCGCAGATCGCCCGGAAACGGCCGGCGACGCCGAGCGCCGTCAACAGCAGAATGGACGGATATTCGACCTTGTTGGTGCAGACGGCAAAGCCAAAACCCGCCGCTTCGAAGCGGTCGAGCGCTCGCGTGACGCCCGGAAACAAAACCGTCCGGTCCGCGAGATGGGCCTCGTAATAGGCCAGGAAATCGGCGAGCATCTCGTCGACACGGGTTCCGCTCAGTTTTATGCCATGAATCGAGAGTCCGCGCTCTATCAAGGCCCTGGCGCCGCCGCCGACCATTGCGCGCGCTTTCGAAACGGCGATACCGGAGAGGCCTTCCCGCGCCAGGATAACGTTCAAGGTCGAGACAAGATCGCCCGCCGTATCGGCAAGCGTGCCGTCGAGATCGAAGACGAGAAGCGCGCGGGGGGAGTGCTGCATTGCGCTGGACTTAGGATGCAAACGCAGCATGGTCAAGATCGCGGGACTGTTCGAGGCGCCGCCCAAACCGGCTTTTGGAAGGTGGCCCCTCTCGCTTAATCGCGCCTCTTGCGTATAAAGGGGCGATCCCGAACTCGTCCTTGGGGGCTGGCATGATGTGGATTTCGCGTGTCTTCGCGCCGCGCAACGGGCTCTTGCTCGTTGCAGGGATGGCCGTGCTCGCGGCTGCGCCGGTCGCCTTCGCGGCGAACTATGAATTTCTCGCCGCGCCGGAAACCGATCTCAACCGGGTCTATCGTCTCGACCGGGCAACCGGCGAGATCGGAGCCTGCCAATATGGCTTGAAGGAAGCCTCGGTCGGCGTCACGCTCTGTTATCCGCCGGGCGAAGGCGCGGGTCCGCAGGCGCCGAGCGAATATTCCCTCGTCGCCTCCCGCCATGAGCGCGAGGGCGGCGTCTTCAGGGTCGATCTGCGCACCGGGATGATGTCGATTTGCTATGTCTTAAACGATGCCGTCGTCTGCACGCCGCAGGCAAAATGAGGAGCTTTGTCCGATTTTCTTGTGCAATCGTACCAAAATGCTTCACGTGAAACATTTTGGTACGATTGGCGATCTGCGCAAACGCACTTTTGCTGCGCGGGAAGCAGTACGAAGCATGGATTTGGCGCAAACGGGAGAGTGGTGTATTGTCTATATTTTGGGCTGTGTTTTTTTTATTCTTTTGGCGTCGCACAGTGGTGCTTGAACTTTTGCAAGGGACGGTTCAGTGATCGACCGGTCCGTTCAAGCGGAAACGATAAGCCAAAGTGTCGTCGTCACGGGGGACGGCAATCGCGTCTCGCTGCGCTTTGGCGACACCGGGATAATATTGCCGCTGAAACGCAAGCAGTTCCGGCCTCCGGAACGCCGCCGTAGGCTTGCCCCCGATGAGCGCCCGCGGGAACTCGATCTGCTTGTTCCCGAAGCAGGAAAACTCCCTTTCCTCGGCCGCGAAGACATCCTCGCGGAGCTTCGCGCTTGGCTCGATGATGAAGCTGATATTTCTGTCCACGCTGTCATTGGCCGCGCGGGGACCGGCAAGACCCGGCTCGCCCTCGAATTTGTCGGCGGCGTCGAGAGCGATCCGGCCCGCAAAGGCCAATGGATCGCGGGCTTCATTTCGCCCGGCGATCTCTCCCCTGTAGTCGAGACATTGGCAACGCATAATTTTGCCTGGGAACGCCCAACGCTGCTGGTAATTGACTATGCGGCGCAGTGCCACTCCGCCATGGCGCGCTGGCTCGATCGCCTTGCCTACCAGACGCTCGACACAAGACTGCGCTTTCTTCTGCTCGATCGCGAAGCGCCAGAAAATTTTGGCTGGTGGCACGATCTGACATCTCCGAGCCTGAACGATCAGCGGGCGCGTCTCGACCTGTTTTATGCGCCGCGCCCGACGAAACTCCGGGGCTTATCCGAGGTAGAGGACCGGCGCAGAGTCATGGCCGCCGCGCTCGAAGCGGCATGCGCGCTCCGGCCTCCGCCGCCACCCGCGCCAATCATCCCGGCGGTGGGCCAGGACGCAAATTTTGACATCCGACTCGCGGACCGCCAGTTCGGCAATCCTTTGGCATTGGTCATGGCGGGCGTCATCGCCCGCGAGCGTGGCCCGCGTCGCGCGCTGGAACTATGCCGCCTCGATGCGGCGCGCTACCTCGGCCGGCGCGAACTCGATCGCCTCGCCGCCTTGGCCGGAAGCCGCGGGCTCGGTGGCGACACGATGCGCTACATCGTGGCGTTCAATTGCCTGGCGGGCGGCCTGCCGCTTGCGGGCTTACGCAAGACCCTTGCGGACGAACTGGTAGCCTCGCAGCGAACGGCCGACATTGATGTTTTGGCGGAGCTGATTCAACAGGAGCTTCCCGTCGATGCCGGGAGGCCGCTGGAACAGCGGCGCCTGGCGACGATCCAGCCGGATTTGCTCGGCGAGGCGGCCATTATCGAGGCCTTCAGCGGCCAGCCGTCGAAGGAAGCCGAGGCACCAGCGGCCGTGCGCCGGGCCTACGCGATTAATCCGGAGATGGCGGCGCAAGCGGTCGTGCGGCTGGTGCAGGATTTCGGCTATGCGGTGGAAGACAAGAGCGCGACGGAAGGCGAGAAGGCGACTGGCCAGCGTGTCACGGACTGGCTTCTCACTTTGGCGCACACTATCAAAGACCCTGTCCAGATGAGTCCGCTCGTCGCCGCGTTGCCCTTAGAGACGACCGTCCTCCGCGAGGCAGGAGTCGAATTGACGGAACGGCTTGCTGCCTTCTTCCGCCAGGAAGCCGAGGGAAACAACGATCCAAATGCCATCTCCAACGCTGCCGGCTGGATGAACAACCTCGCCGTTAGGCTAAGCGCCTGCCGGCTGGATGAACAACCTCGCCGTTAGGCTAAGCGCTCTCGGCCGGCGCGAGGAAGCCCTAGCTGCGGCCGAAGAAGCGGTAAGCCTCTGCCGCGCCCTGGCCGAGGCCCGGCCGGACGCCTTCACGCCCGGCTTGGCCCTATCGCTCAACACCCTCGCCAACAGTCTGAGCGATTCCGGCCGGCGCGAGGAAGCCCTGGCCGCGGCTGAAGAAGCGCTCCACCTCGACCGCGCCCTAGCCGAGGCCCGCCCGGACGCCTTCAGGCCCCACTTGGCCCGATCGCTCAACAACCTCGCCGCCAGTCTGCTCGATCTCGGCCGGCGCGAGGAAGCGCTGGCCGTGGCCGAAGAAGCGGTCCGCCATTACCGCGCCCTCGCCGAAGCGCGCCAGGACGTCTTCAGACCCAGTCTCGCCGCGTCGCTCAATAACCTCGCCATCATGCTGAGGCCTCTCGACCGGCACGAGGAATCCCTGGCCGCGTCTGAAGAGGCAGTAAGCCTCTATCGTGCTCTGGCCGGGGCATGCCCAGACGCCTTCACACCCTTCCTTGCGAAGTTGCTCACCTCTCACGCCATCTTACTGAGGGATTTCGGCCGGCACGAGAAAGCGGTTGCCACGGCCGAAGAAGCGGTTCGCCTCAACCGCGCCCTCGTTAAGGCTCGCCCGAGCGCCTTCACACCTGAGCTCACTCGATCATTAGGGGTTTTGGGCGCCCTTTACAAAGAATATGGCAATCCTGAGCGTGCGCTTTCGATGTGGCGGGAGGGTATCGAACGCTTGACCCCCGTATTTGTAGCGAGCCCGGCGGCCGTCGGCGGTATGATGAGTGGGCTTGCGGAGAGCTTTATCTCGCAATGCGAGGCGCTTGGCCGGGAGCCAGATTTGGCGTTGCTCGCGCCATTGCTGGAGGTGTTTGAGCGACTTAAAACCCAGGGAGAACAACCGTGAGCGGTAAAGGAGACAAGCGGTCGAGCGGTAAAGGAGACGACCGGTCGGTCAAGGCGCGTGAAATCAAAGAAAGCATCGTCGTTACGGGGGACAAGAATAAGGTCTCGACAAAAATGACGTGGTATAATCTCCCGCTGCCTGACAAAGTCGACGCCAAAGCGGAATTGGCTGCCCTCCACGAGCTCGTGGCCAAGTTGAATTTGCGCGAGCGCGGAAAATTCGAACGTGCCGTGGAAGACGCCAAGGAGGAAATCGCCAAGAGCGACCCTGACAAGGAAGAAGTGGCGGGCGCCGTCGGGCGGATCGTCAAATATGCGAAAGCCGCGGACGATTTCGACGAGCATGTAACAAAACTGCTGCCGCATATCGCGGCGCTCGGGTCCTGGCTCGGCACGGCCGGCGATGCACTTTTGAGGCTGGCCGGGATCGCGCCCTAAATTTCTTTTGAAAACCGGGACAAGCAAGCCCGGATCGTGCTAGCGAGCAGCTACGTCCGCGCCCGGGAGTCCTGCGTGCTTGCCATCCGCCTCGCCAAGATTAGCTGCGCCGCCGCTATCGCATTCTATGTGGCGCTGGTCGCCTTGGGCAATATCTCGGACTATTGGACGAACATCGCCTTTGTCACAGAGGTGCTCGACATGGACGCGGTCCCCGCCGCGTCCCGCATCCGTTGGCGCGCGGTAACGTCGCCCGTCCTCCACCATGCCGGCTATATCCTGATCATCGCCACGGAGATCGTCACCGCGGCGCTTTGCGCGCTCGGCGCGATAGCGATGGCCCGGCAGGTACTGGCCAAGGCGCAGCCGTTCCAGGCCGCCAAGAGCAAGGCGGTGGCTGGGCTAACGCTCGGGTTCCTGCTTTACGAGGACGGCTTCGTCGCGGTCGGCGGCGAATGGTTCGGCATGTGGCAGGCCCGCGATTTAGATGCCGTGCCAAGCGCCTTCCGAGTTCTTATGGCGATGCTCGGCGTGCTGATTTTCGTCTCGCTCAAAGACGAGGATCTGGCGTGAGGCGGGACAGGATGGGGGCAATGAGCGCGCGCTGCCGTGGACTGAAACCAAGTACCCCCGGCAATGACCGGCGCCAGGCGCTTGCGATGTTGCTAAGTGGGGGCCTCGCCAGGGCCGCCCTCGGCGCGCCGCGCCAAGCCTCTGCAGGCGCGACGCAGATGGCGCCCCTTCCTGGCGGCGAGCATTTCATGCGGATCGCCATCGCCGAGGCCGCAAAAGCGGACTTTCCCTTCGGCGCGCTCATCGTCCGCGACGGCGAGGTCGTCTCGACCGGCCGCAATTGGGCACAACCACCAACGATCCGACGGCACACGGCGAAATGGTGGGATCCGCCGCTTCGTCGCGGCGCGGCCCGCCGCCGAGCTCCAGGGCACAAAGCGAGGGCAGATCATGCTGACCAGCCGGCAGGTGGCGGACGCAGCCCCCTTCGCCACGGTCGCCATTACCGGCGGGGTGCTTACCGCCGAAGCGCTGGCGCTGTTTCAGAAGTGAGCGAAAGCGGCAACCTGGTCAACCTTTGGAACTTTGACAGTGCCGCTTACAATTGTCCTCGAACTTATTGCAATTCGCCCTGCACTCTCCCTTTTCACAATCAACAATGCACTGCTCCTGCTCTTCGGGATCCGAGCATAGCGCCCGACAGGAATCCGCATTCGTCCGGCAATTCGTCTGGCAGACATCGGCTTGACTTACCTTATACTCTCCCACGCGGGGGAGATTGGCCGCCGGGGATGGAGCGGCGCTCGCCACTATCAGCGCTCCGGACATGCAAATGGCGAGCAACAAATTTTTCATGGACACCTTTTAGCGCACGATTCCAAAAAACTGCAACTTTTTGGGATCATGGTCTCGCCAAGCTCCGGCATTTGCCTGCCTCACGCCAAGCGCGCCGCACCTCACGTGCTTGTCTGCCGCAAGGCAAGAGCCGCCGCGAAAGGCGCGCCGGCGATCGCGATCAGGGTTAGTGCGCAAAGGATTAGAAAGGGGGTCGCGAAGGGGACCATCGAACCCGCCCCCGCTCCGGCCGCCGCGACGCCGAAGATCAGGACTGGCACGCAAAGTGGCAAAATCAACACCGCGAACAAAAGCCCGCCGCGCCGCAGGCTGACCGTCAACGCCGCGCCGATCGCCCCGATCAGGGTCAGGGCTGGGGTGCCCGCAAGCAGCGAAAGGGCGACGCTCCAAAGTTCGTTCGCTGGCAGGTCGAGCATGAGGCCAAAAAAGGGCGCGGCGGCAGCAAGCGGCAGACCGGTCAGGATCCAGTGCGCGAGACATTTCACAAGAACGATCAATTCCAGCGGCGTGCCGCTGGTCAAAAGGAGATCGAGCGAACCATCCTCGTGATCGGCCTGAAACAGCCTGTCGAGCCCAAGCAAGGTCGCAAGCAGGCCGGAGATCCAAAGAATGGCGGGAGCGATCTTGCCGAGAAGCGCGAGATCTGGGCCGATCGCGAACGCACTCAAGGTGATGAGGATAAGAAAAAAAACCACGCCGAGGCTGGTGCCGCCGCCGATCCGCCGTCCGGCCCTCATATCGCGAACGAACAGCGCATAAAGACTCGATCCCAGCGCGGGGTTTGCCTGCGCGTCCTGCCCAATTTTCATGCAAGCACCCCAAGCCGCAGTTCCTGGCCCGGGAGACCGAGCTTGGCATGGGTGGCGGCGACAATCATCCCGCCGTGCGCCAAATGCGCCGCCATGACTTTTGCCATGCGCGCCTGGGAGGCTGCGTCGAGGGCAGTCAAGGGCTCGTCCAGAAGCCACAACGGACGCTTCACGACAAGGAGTTTGGCGAGCGCGGCCCGCCGTTTCTGGCCGGCCGAGAGATAGGCGACCGGCAGATCGGCGGCATGCGAAAGGCCAAGCTCCGCAAGCGCGGTTTCGACCGGCATACCGCCATATCCGGCATCGAGCATCGCGGCGAGGAATTGCAAATTTTCGGTGACGGTGAGAAGGTTTTTGAGGGCATCGGCGTGGCCCACGTAATGGGCCTGTTCGGCGAGTGTCCCGCCGGATAAGGGCGTGCAGGAGATCGTGCCCCCGGACAGCGGCAACAGCCCGGCGAGAGCCCGCAAAAGAGTCGATTTTCCGGCGCCGTTAGGCCCGGTGACGGTCAGGCTCCCGCCCGCATCGAGCCCGAATGACAGATTTGAAAAGACGATCCGGCCGCCGCGTTCGACGGTTAGCCTTGAGCCAGAAAGTCGCATGATGATCGATCCGCGGGCGGGCCAAGCCGCCGAACTAGCGCTTTCATCTATCATCCGTGTAGCTCGCGGCGGAAAAATTATTTATAAGCGGACGAGCCTCCCATTTTTCAGATCAGCTTTCCTGGGAAAATTCCGATGACCTCGCTCGACAGTTTCAAATGCCGCAAAAAGCTCACGGTGGGCAGCAAGACCTATCATTATTTCTCGTTCAAGGCGGCGGAGAAACATGGGCTTCCGGACGTGTCGGAACTGCCGTTTTCGATGAAGGTCTTGCTCGAGAACCTGCTCCGCTTCGAGGACGGCCGCTCGGTCACCAAGGAAGACATCGAGGGCATCGCCGCCTGGTTGACCAATAAGGGCAAGACCGAACGCGAGATCGCGTTTCGTCCGGCGCGGGTTTTGATGCAGGATTTCACCGGCGTGCCCGCCGTCGTCGATTTGGCCGCGATGCGCGACGCCTTGACGAATCTAGGCGACGATCCGCAAAAGATCAATCCGCTCGTCCCGGTCGATCTCGTCATCGATCATTCCGTCATCGTGGATGCGTTCGGCAGCAGCAAGGCCTTCAAGACCAATGTCGAACTCGAATATGGCCGCAATGGCGAGCGCTATCGTTTCCTGAAATGGGGTCAGGGCTCGTTCGACAATTTCCGGGTCGTGCCACCGGGCACCGGGATTTGCCATCAGGTGAATCTCGAATATCTCGCCCAGACGGTCTGGACGGCCAAGGAAAAATACGTGGCCCCGCGCGGCAAGCCTTCGAACGTCGAGGTCGCCTACCCCGATACGCTGGTCGGCACCGATTCGCATACGACCATGGTGAATGGGCTTTCCGTGTTGGGCTGGGGCGTCGGAGGCATCGAGGCCGAAGCGTGCATGCTCGGTCAGCCGCTTTCCATGCTGTTGCCGGAGGTGATTGGCTTCCGGCTGACCGGCGCGCTTGGCCCAGGCGTGACGGCCACCGATCTCGTTCTGACCGTTACACAAATGTTGCGGCAAAAAGGCGTCGTCGGAAAATTCGTTGAATTTCATGGCCCCGGCCTCAATCATCTTTCGCTCGCCGATCGCGCGACGATCGCGAACATGGCGCCGGAATGTGGCGCGACCTGCAATTTCTTCCCGATCGATTCGGAGACGCTTTCTTATCTTGCGACTTCGGGGCGCGCGCCGTCACGCGTCGCGCTTGTCGAGGTTTACGCGAAGGCGCAAGGGTTGTTCCGGACGAACACGACTAGCGATCCGGTCTTCACCGACACGCTGGAACTCGATCTCGGTTCGGTCGCGCCCTCGATGGCCGGCCCGAAACGTCCCGAGGGGCGCGTCGCGCTCGACTCGGTTGGATCGAGCTTCAAAGCCGCGCTGGAAACCGAGTATGGAAAAGTTGGCGAGGCCGGACAACGCTATCCCGTAGAGGACAAAAATTTCGATCTTGGGCACGGCGATGTGGTGATCGCGGCGATCACCTCCTGCACGAATACCTCGAATCCCAATGTGCTGATCGGCGCCGGATTGCTCGCCCGCAACGCCGTCGCCAAAGGCATTGACGTGAAGCCATGGGTCAAGACCTCGCTCGCGCCGGGAAGCCAGGTGGTCGCCGAATATCTTTCCGCTTCCGGGCTGCAGAAATCGCTGGACAAGCTCGGCTTCAATCTCATCGGTTTCGGCTGCACGACCTGTATCGGCAACTCTGGTCCCTTGGCGCCGGAAATCTCGAAAACCATCAACGAAAACGGTATCGTCGCGGCGGCGGTCCTCTCCGGCAACCGGAATTTCGAGGGCCGCATCAACCCCGATGTGCAGGCAAGTTACCTCGCCTCGCCGCCGCTCGTCGTCGCCCATGCGCTCGCCGGCACGGTCACCCGCGACCTTGAGACGGAGCCGCTTGGTCACAACAAGAAAGGCCATCCGGTTTTTCTCAAGGACATTTGGCCGGACCAGGACGAAATTGCCGGAATTATCGATGAATTCGTGACCAGGAAGGTGTTCAAGGCGCGTTACGCCGATGTTTTCAACGGCGATGCGCACTGGCGCAAGGTGAAGGCACCGGCGGGGGAAACCTACAAATGGGACAGGGGCTCGACCTATGTGCGAAATCCGCCCTATTTCGATGGGCTCAAAATGCGGCCAGAGCCAGTCCATGATATCGAGAACGCGCGCATTCTGGCGCTCTTCGGCGACAAGATCACGACCGACCATATTTCGCCCGCGGGCGCGATCAAGGAGGCTTCGCCCGCCGGCCAATATCTCGTCGAGCGGCGCGTTTCGAAGGCCGATTTCAATCAATATGGCACGCGCCGGGGCAACCATGAAATCATGATGCGCGGAACCTTCGCCAATATCAGGATCAAGAATTTCATCCTGCAACAGGACAATGGCGCCGTGCCGGAGGGCGGGCTAACCAAGCATTGGCCGGACGGCGAGGAAATGCCGATTTTTGAGGCGGCGATGAAATATCAGGCCGAAGGCGTCCCGCTGGTCGTCTTCGCCGGCGCAGAATATGGCAACGGTTCCTCGCGCGATTGGGCGGCCAAGGGCACCAAATTGCTTGGTGTCCGCGCGGTCATCGCCGAATCCTTCGAGCGCATTCACCGTTCGAACCTCGTCGGCATGGGCGTCCTGCCGCTCACCTTCGCGCCCGGCACAAGCTGGGATAGCTTGAAACTTAAGGGCGACGAGCAGGTGACCATCCATGGCCTCGGCGGCACTCTGAAGCCGCGCCAGACGATGGAGGCCGGAATCACATATTCCGATGGAAAAATTGAGAAAGTGCCGCTGGTCTGCCGCATCGCGACGCTCGACGAACTCGAATATTTCAACAATGGCGGCATTCTTTCCTACGTGCTGCGCCAGCTCGCAGCCGCATAAATATCCAGCGGCTTTTATCGCGCGGCGGGATTCTTTCTTGGCTCCTCCTGGCGAGTCTGTCATTCAGGGACAATCGCACATGCCTCGCTACAATCTCTTCGTCCTGCCGGGCGATGGCATCGGCCCCGAGGTCATGGCCGAAGTCGAGAAAATCGCCGCCTGGTTCACGCGCGAAGGCATCGTCCAGTTCGAAATCGATAAAGGCCTTGTCGGTGGCGCGGCCTATGACGCGCATAAAACCGCGATCAGCGATGCCGACATGGCGCGCGCGCAAGCGGCGGACGCCGTGCTTCTGGCCGCGGTCGGCGGGCCGAAATGGGATGGCGTCCCTTACGAAGTCCGCCCCGAGGCGGGTCTTCTGCGGCTGCGCAAGGATATGAACCTGTTTGCCAATCTGCGCCCGGCAATCTGCTATCCGGCGCTGGCCGACGCCTCTTCGCTGAAGCGCGAGCTCGTCGATGGACTTGATCTCATGATCGTTCGCGAACTGACTGGCGGCGTCTATTTTGGCGAACCAAAACAGATTATCGACCTTGGCAACGGCCAGAGGCGCGGGATCGACACGCAGGTCTACGACACCTATGAGATCGAGCGGATCGGGCGCATCGCTTTCGAACTCGCGCGAAAACGCCGCAACAAGGTGACCTCCTCCGACAAGCGCAATGTGATGAAATCGGGCGTCCTCTGGAACGAAGTCATCACCGCCTTGCACGCGCGGGAATACAAGGACGTTGAACTTGAGCATCAGCTCGCCGACGCGCTCGGCATGCAGCTGGTGCGGCGGCCGAAGCAATTCGATGTCATCGTCACCGATAACTTGTTCGGCGACATGCTTTCCGACGTTGCCGCCATGCTGACCGGGTCGCTTGGCATGCTGCCCTCGGCATCGCTCGGCGAAAAGAACGCAAAGGGCGAAACACGCAAGGCCCTTTACGAGCCGGTGCATGGCTCCGCCCCCGACATCGCGGGCAAGGGCATTGCCAATCCGATCGCCATGATCGGGTCTTTCGGCATGGTCTTGCGTTACTCGTTCAATCTCGGCGTGCTTGCCGACCGAATCGAAAAGGCGATTTCGGATGTGCTCGAAAAAGGACTGCGCACCGCCGATATCGCGGGCGGCGCGACCAAGATTCTTTCGACATCCCAAATGGGCGATGCGATTCTCGCCAGGTTGCAGGCAGTGGTTTGAAGAAATCAATGCCTTAGCGGTCACAGCGGCGCGTCAAATATGGATCGCCCTTTTATCCACCGCGAGCGCCGCTTCGCGCACCGCTTCGGATAGCGTCGGATGCGCGTGGCAGGTTCTGGCCAAATCCTCCGCGGAGCCGCCGAATTCCATCAACACGCAGGCTTCCGCGATGAGTTCGCCCGCCCCCGCACCGATGATGTGAACGCCCAACACGCGGTCGGACGAAGCGTCGGCCAGGATCTTCACAAATCCTTCCATGCGCCGCATCGCCCGCGCGCGGCCGTTCGCGGTGAAAGGGAATTTTCCGGTTCTGTAGGCGATGCCCTTGGCTTGAAGCTCTTCCTCGGTCGCGCCAACGGAGGCAATCTCCGGCATTGTGTAGACGACGGAGGCAATCGCCTCGTAATTCACATGGCCATGTTGGCCCGCGAGAATCTCGGCGACTGCGATCCCTTCATCCTCGGCCTTGTGGGCGAGCATGGGGCCGCGCACGACGTCGCCGATCGCATAGATCCCCGCGACATTCGTTGCAAAACGGTCGTCGATGACGACCCGGCCACGATCCAGCGCGACGCCGAGAGCGTCCAAGCCGAGCCCTCCGGTGACAGGACGCCTGCCGACCGCGACCAGCACGGCATCGGCGGCGAGCACCGAAGTTTCGCCTCCACCCGAAGGCTCGATGCTAACTTGCAAGCCCGATTTCGTCCTATCGATCCCTGTCACCTTATGGCCGAGACGAAATCCAAAACCTTGTTTCTCCAGCATGCGCCGAAACTGTTTTCCAACTTCGCCGTCGAACCCAGGCAAAATGCGGTCCAAATATTCGACGACGGTCACTTCGGCGCCAAGGCGGCTCCAGACCGAGCCGAGTTCGAGCCCGATGATGCCCGCCCCCACAATAAGAAGTTTTTGCGGCACGGTGTCGAGCGAAAGTGCGCCGGTCGAGGACACAATCACCTTCTCGTCGATCTCGATGCCCGGAAGCCGGGCGGTATCCGAGCCCGTGGCGATGACGATATTCTTGGTCTCAAGCCTTTGGGTTGATCCGTCGTTTGCCTTCACGATGATTGCGCCCGGCGCCGCGATCGTGGCGAGCCCGAAAAGAGCGTCGATCTTGTGCTTCTTCAACAGAAAGTCGACGCCGTTGACATTGGCAGCGACCGTCTCGTCCTTATGTTTCATCATCGCCGCAAGATCGAGTTTTGGCTTGCCGGTGATCACGCCGAAGGCGGCAAGCTCATGCGCGGCTTCGGCGAATTTGTCGGAAGCATGGAGCAGCGCCTTCGATGGTATACAGCCGATGTTGAGGCAAGTGCCGCCATGCGTTTTGCGCTTTTCGACAACCGCGACCTTGAGGCCGAGTTGCGCCGCGCGGATCGCGCAGACATAGCCGCCGGGACCGGTTCCGATGACGACGAGATCGTAGGTCACGCTCATTCTCGATTCGCGGGGTCAGGCCCGGCCTGCAAGAAGAACTCGCGGCAGCCGCGCTTGTTGAAGGGTTCT
Organism: Hyphomicrobiales bacterium; assembly: GCA_003244015.1. Classification (GTDB taxonomy): domain Bacteria; phylum Pseudomonadota; class Alphaproteobacteria; order Rhizobiales; family Beijerinckiaceae; genus Methylocapsa. The sequence goes on from QHBR01000273.1 coordinate 15,342, forward strand.
CGCGCTAAAGATCCAGCACGAGCCGCGCGGGGTCCTCCAGCGCTTCCTTGACTCGGACCAAAAAAGTCACCGCCTCTCTGCCGTCGACGATGCGGTGATCGTAGGTGAGCGCGAGATACATCATCGGCCGGATCTCGATCTTGCCCGCGACCGCCACCGGCCGCTCTTGTATTTTGTGCATCCCCAAAATGCCCGACTGTGGCACATTGAGGATCGGCGTCGACATCAACGAGCCGTAGACACCGCCGTTGGTGATGGTAAAGGTTCCGCCCTGCAGCTCCTCGATCTTGAGTTCTCCCGCCCGCGCGTGCTTGCCAAGACCGGCGATCGTCTTCTCGATCTCAGCGAGGCTCAATCTGTCGCAATCGCGCACGACCGGCACGACGAGCCCCTTGTCCGTGCCGACCGCGACGCCGACGTGATAATAATTTTTGTAGATGATGTCGGCGCCGTCGATCTCGGCGTTGACCGAGGGCACCTCCTTGAGCACGCCGGCGCAAGCCTTCACGAAAAACCCCACGAAGCCGAGCTTTACGCCGTGCTTCTTTTCGAACGAGTCTTTGTGGCGCGCGCGCAGGGCCATGACTTCCGTCAAGTCGGCCTCGTTGAACGTCGTCAGCATGGCGGCGGTATTTTGGGCGTCCTTGAGGCGCCGCGCGATGGTTTGGCGGAGCCGCGTCATCGGCACGCGCTCCTCGCGATCCTCTTCCGGGGCGGGCGCCGGAGACGGTGGGGGCGAAGCGGGGGCGGCGGCCGTGGACTTCGCGATGATGTCGAGGACATCGCCCTTCAGGACCTGGCCGCGCTTGCCGGTTCCCGCCACGACGGCGGGATCGAAGCCATGATCGGCGGCGATTTTTGCCGCGGCGGGCGAGGCAGGCATTGCTAGCGGGGAAAGCGTGGCTGGTGCTGGCGCCAGGGCGGGCGCCGGACTTACTGGCGCCGCTGGCGGCGGAACCGGCTTGGCTTCGTCCTTGGGAGGCGCGGCGGACGCGGCGTCCCCGATCTGGCCGAGCAAAGCCCCGGCGCTAACCGTCTCGCCATCCTTGGCGGTGATTTCGGAGAGGACGCCGGACGCCGGCGCGTTGATTTCGAGCGTTACCTTGTCGGTTTCAAGCTCGACGATTGGTTCATCCGCCTTGACCGTCTCGCCAACCTTTTTGAACCACCGCCCGACTGTTGCCTCAGTGACCGATTCGCCCAAGGCAGGCACGCGGATTTCAGTTGCCATTTGTCCCGCCCAAAGCCATCCGGCTTTCTCTGGAGTTCGTCGAACCGAAAACCAACGCCCCGCCGCTCAAGGCGCGAAAACATCATCCATGAAGGCTTTGAGTTCGGCCAAATGTTTCGACATGTGGCCAGTCGCGGTCGAGGCCGACGCGGGCCTGCCAGCATAAAGCGGCCGCTTGGTTTTGCCGGCCGCCTGGCCAAGCACCCATTCGAGATAGGGGTCGACAAAGTTCCAGGCGCCCATGTTCTTTGGCTCCTCCTGGCACCAGAAAATATCGGCCTGTTTGAAGCGCGACAAGGCCGCGACAAGGGCTTTTAGCGGGAAGGGATAAAGCTGTTCGACACGCAGGATATAGACATCGCTTATGCCGCGCTTTTCGCGCTCTTCAAAAAGATTGTAATAGACTTTCCCGGAACACAACACCACCCGGCGGAGTTTGGCATCTACCACGAGGGTAATCGTTCCGCCCGGCGCCAGTTCTGCATCGTCCAGCAAAAGCCGATGGAAGGAGGCGCCGATCGTAAAGTCGTCGAGCTTCGAGACCGCGCGCTTGTAACGCAGCAGCGATTTCGGCGTCATCAGGATCAGCGGCTTGCGGATGTCGCGCTGCAACTGGCGCCGCAGGATGTGAAAATAATTGGCGGGCGTCGTGCAATTCGCCACCTGCATATTGTCCTCGGCGCACAACTGCAGAAAGCGTTCGAGCCGCGCCGAAGAATGTTCCGGCCCTTGGCCTTCGTAGCCATGCGGCAGGAGGCAGACGAGACCCGACATCCGCAGCCACTTGCGTTCGCCGGACGAAATGAATTGATCGAACAAGACCTGCGCGCCATTGGCGAAATCGCCGAACTGAGCCTCCCACAGTACGAGCGCATTGGGCTCGGCAAGCGAAAAGCCATATTCGAACCCAAGCACGGCCTCTTCCGACAACATCGAGTTGAGGACTTCGAAACGCGCCTGCTCGTCGCGGATATTATTCAAGGGGATGTATCGGGCTTCCGTCTCTTGGTCGATCAGGGCGGCGTGGCGTTGCGAAAAAGTGCCGCGCTCGGTGTCCTGGCCGGAGAGACGCACTGGATAGCCTTCGTCGACAAGCGCCGCGAAAGCGAGCGCCTCGCCCATGGCCCAGTCGATGCCCTCGCCGGTCTCGACCATTTTCCGGCGATTGTCGAGCAAGCGCCGGATGGTGCGGTGGAGGTTGAATCCTTCGGGAACCGAAGTAAAGCGAAGACCGATTTCAGAGAGCCGCGCGCGGTCGACGCCGGTGCGGCCGCGGCGATCGTCCTCGGCCCCAGCCGGCGCCGGCCTCAGACCGGCCCAGCGGCCATCGAGCCAATCGGCCTTGCTGGGCTTAAAGGATTGGCTCGCGTCGAACGATGTTTCGAGGTGATGGCGCCAATTCGCTTGCAGCTTCGCGACCTCGCCATCGGTCAAAACGCCCTCGGCAACGAGCTTTTCGGTGTAAATTTGGAGCGTCGTCTTGTGCGAACGGATTTTCTTGTACATCACCGGCTGGGTGAACGCAGGCTCGTCGCCTTCGTTGTGGCCGAACCGGCGATAGCAGAACATGTCGATGACCACCGGCTTATGGAATTTTTGCCGGAACTCGATCGCGATCTTCGCGGCATAGACGACGGCTTCGGGATCGTCGCCGTTGACGTGAATGATAGGCGCCTCGATCATTTTGGCGCTATCCGACGGATAGGGCGAGGACCGCGAATGGCGCGGCGAGGTGGTGAAGCCGATCTGATTATTGATGATGAAGTGAATCGACCCTCCGGTCCGGTATCCCTTGAGCCCGGAAAGGCCGAAACATTCGGCGATCACGCCCTGACCCGCGAACGACGCGTCGCCATGAATGAGGAGCGGCAGCACTTTCGTGCGCTCGACGAGATCGTGCAACTGATCTTGCTTGGCGCGCACCTTGCCGAGGACGACGGGATCGACGATCTCGAGATGTGACGGGTTCGCGGTCAGCGAAAGGTGGACCCGATTATTGTCGAAGTCGCGGTCGGACGAGGCGCCCAGATGATATTTGACGTCGCCGGAACCCGCGACGTCGTCGGGAGTGAAGGAGCCGCCCTTGAATTCATTGAAAATCGCCTTGTGCGGCTTCCCCATGACCTGGGAAAGGACATTGAGGCGGCCACGGTGTGCCATGCCGAGCACGATGTCCTGGATCCCCAAGGCACCGCCGCGCTTGATAATTTGCTCTAGCGCCGGGATCATGGCTTCGCCGCCGTCGAGGCCGAAGCGCTTCGTGCCCGTGTATTTGATGTCGAGGAATTGCTCGAATCCCTCCGCCTCGACAAGCTTGTTGAGCATCGCGCGCTTGCCTTCCTTGGTGAACGTAATTTCCTTGTCCGGGCCTTCGATCCGCCGCTGCAGCCAACCCTTTTCAGCCGGATCGGAGATATGCATGAATTCGAACCCGATGGTGCCGCAATAGGTGCGGCGCAGGATCTTCAGCATTTCGGGAATGGTCGCGAATTGAAGCCCAAGCACTCCATCAATGAAAATTTTCCGGTTGTAACCGGCCTCCGTGAACCCATAGGCGGAAGGATGCAGTTCTTCGTGATCTTTCGGGGGCTCGATGCCAAGCGGATCGAGATTGGCATGGAGATGGCCGCGCATGCGATAGGCACGGATCATCATCAGCGCGCGCACCGAATCGCGGGTCGCGCGTTGGAGCTCGCCGGGGGACAGCAGAGCGCCCTCGCCGGCTTTCGCCTCGAGCTTGGCGCCGATTCGCGTCTCGGCTTCCGTCCAATTGCCGTCGAGCGCCGAAACGAGTTCGTCAGCGGCGGCGGCGGGCCAGCCGGGCCGCTTCCAGCGCGGCCCTTGCGCTCCCTTCGCGATCGTGGCGCTGTCGTCTTTCATCTGGGTGAAGAATTCGCGCCACGAAAGGTCGAGAGAGGCGGGATCGCGCAGATAGCTATCCTGAAGTTGTTCGACATAAGCGGCGTTCGCCCCATCAAGAAACGATGTCCGCGCGAAGGCGGAATTGGAGGCCGAGCGGCTGCCCGGGCCGCCGCCCGAACCATTTGCATTTCCATTCGTATCCTGGCGCGCCATCGTCAGCTCCTTTGAGCCCAAGTCCTTAAGCCCAAGTTTTTAAGCCCATCCGCCCAATTCATTCAAACCCGCATTGTATTTAAATTTCATCCAAGTTCGCATTGTTGGGCGGGCGAAAATATGCCTGGTTCCAGAACCAAGCTCATCGCGGTCATTTGCCGGGCGCCGGCGTTGCATTCGTTTCCGCCAAAAACCCAAGCCTGGCCCGATCGACTTGTTGTCCGCACCTTGTCCATTACATGCTTACATCCCTCGTCTTTCTCAAGACCTGGCTCATCCGCGCAGCACACCGGCAAGTGTTTTGCCGAGCCTTGCGGGAGAAGGCGACACGCGAATGCCGGCGGCTTCCATCGCGGCGATTTTGTCTTCGGCGCCCCCCTTGCCGCCGGCGATGATCGCGCCGGCGTGACCCATGCGCCGGCCGGGCGGCGCGGTGCGGCCCGCGATAAAGCCAACGACCGGCTTTTTGCGGCCATGCTTTGCCTCGCCGGCGATGAATTGCGCGGCTTCTTCCTCGGACGAGCCGCCAATCTCGCCGATCATGACGATGGATTTGGTGGCGTCATCGGCCAGGAACAATTCCAAGACCTCGATGAAGTCGGCGCCCTTGACCGGATCGCCGCCGATGCCGACCGCGGTCGTCTGGCCGAGCCCTTCCCGCGTTGTTTGATACACGGCCTCGTAAGTCAAGGTTCCCGAGCGAGAGACAATTCCGACCGAACCCCGTTTGAAGATATTGCCCGGCATGATGCCGATCTTGCATTCTCCGGCGGTCATCACGCCGGGGCAGTTCGGCCCGATCAGCCGCGATTTCGAACCGCACAGCGCCCGTTTGACCTTGATCATGTCCGCCACCGGAATCCCTTCGGTGATGCAGACTATCAGCGGCATTTCGGCGTCGATCGCCTCGCAGATGGCGTCGGCTGCGCCTGGCGGCGGAACATAGACGACGCTCGCCCCGGCGCCGGTCGCCTCGCGCGCTTCGGCGACGGTGTCGTACACCGGCAGGCCAAGATGGGTCGCGCCGCCCTTTCCGGGCGAGACGCCGCCGACCATCCTGGTGCCATAGGCGATCGCCTGTTCGGAATGGAAGGTGCCGTTCTTGCCGGTAAAACCCTGGCAAATGACCTTCGTATTCTTGTCGACGAGGATCGGCATTGCTTCAGGTCTTTCCGGCCGCCGCGACGATTTTCCGGGCGGCATCTTCGAGGTCGTCCGCGGCAATGACATTGAGGCCGGATCGCGCGATGATGTTCTTGCCGAGCTCGACATTTGTACCTTCGAGCCGCACGACAAGAGGCACTTCAAGGCCCGTATCCTTCACCGCCGTGATGACGCCGTCAGCGATCACATCGCATTTCATGATCCCGCCGAAAATATTCACCAAAATGCCTCTGACTTTTGTGTCGGCGGTGATGATCTTGAACGCTTCCGCCACCTTGTCCTTGGTGGCGCCCCCGCCGACATCGAGGAAATTCGCGGGTTCCGCGCCATAAAGCTTGATGATGTCCATCGTCGCCATGGCAAGACCGGCGCCATTGACCATGCAGCCGATCGTGCCGGAGAGCGCAATGTAATTTAAGTCATGTTTCGACGCCTCGATTTCCTTGGCGTCTTCCTCGGTTTCGTCGCGCATGGCGGCGATCTCCGGACGCCGGTAAAGCGCGTTGTCGTCGAACGAGATTTTGGCGTCGAGGCATTTGAGCTGGCCCTCCGTCGAGACGATCAGCGGGTTGATTTCGAGCATCGCCATATCCTTGGCGACGAAGGCCGTATAGAGCTGCGAGGTCAGTTTTTCCGCCTGTTGGGCGAGGCCGCTGGTAAGGCCGAGGACGTTGGCGGCCGTCCGGCCGTGGTGCGGCATGATCCCGGTTGCCGGATCGACCGAGAAACTGGCGATCCGGTCCGGCGTATGGCGCGCAACTTCCTCGATGTCCGTGCCGCCTTCGGTCGAAACAACGAAAGCGACGCGGCTCACGGATCGATCGACTAGGAGGGAAAGATAGAACTCCTTGACGATATTGGCGCCTTCCTCGAGATAAATCCGGTTGACTTGCTTGCCGGAGGGACCGGTCTGTGCCGTCACGAGGGTCCGGCCAAGCATTTCGCGGACAAAGGTCTCTACCTCGGCCACCGATTTGGCGATTCTTACCCCCGCTTTGCCGCCAGCCTCCTTCTCCTTGAACTTGCCTTTGCCCCGCCCGCCCGCGTGGATTTGGGATTTTACAACCCAAACCGGACCCCCCAGTTCCTCTGCCGCCGACACCGCGCCGGCGGCGCGCAGCACCGGGAGCCCGCGCGGAACCGGGACGCCGAATTCCTTGAGGACGGCTTTGGCCTGGTACTCGTGGATATTCATCTACGATCTCTTGTCCGACATGGTTCTCTTCAATACTGTTCCTGTAGCAGTTTTCGCGCCAGTTCTACCTCTGTCGTGGCGGCAAGTTGCGCCGAGGCAGAAAGAGCCTGGGACCCGAGGCACAAAGAGCCTGGGACCGGCGGGCGCGGGCGAAATTTGCCCAATCCTTAACAGAGCCACATGAAGTTTTATCTATACCCGGATTCCATGGCTGAGCGACAAAGGGCTTGTCCGAGATTCCGGCGAGAATTCTTGTCTAGGGCATGTTTCGCCGCGGTTTTGTTGGCGAACGAACCCGAAAGGAACGCGCCGCGTTAGGGCTTGACGGGACGGCCAAAGCGGCGCGGCGCGGCGGGCGAACGCGCGCCTGTTGCTTTTCGACGGGTGGAGTTGCAAGCGAGTTGCGTAGGCGCAACACATGGGCGGCGGCACTCCTTTATTGGCATGAACTGGATAAAGAAAAAGGCCTGAAGCGGCGGGCCGGGCTCGGCTGCAAAGGGCTTGTGCGAGCAACGACGGCGTTGCGGCAAGAAGCGCTGAAAAAATGGGTTGCGGAAACCGCGCGCAACGACAGCGGCCGGCGAATGGATGTAAAGAACCCGCGGCATCACCTCCACGCGCTCCGCGATCGTCAAGCTTCCGCAAGCGGCTTGGCCTGGAATATCGCTTGCCACGCGATCAGCGGGAAAGTACACAAAAGCTGGCTTGACCAAGACGGATACTTGTTTGGGCCGCTCTTTCCGCATCATTGGTATCGGGAGTATCGAATGCAAACCTATTCGTGGGAAGGAGAAGATATTCTGGTAAACAAGATTATGTGCGATGTGTTCGGAATTCGGAAAGGGTTCTACGTCGACGTTGGGGCGCATCACCCATTCAACTTTTCCAACACGGCGCTACTTTATTCTCTGGGGTGGAGGGGCATAAATATGGATGCGATGCCTGGATCGATGGCTTTATTTGAAACGTATCGGCCAGAGGATATCAATCTTGAAATCGCAATAGCTCCTGTGCCGGATGTACTTTGCTTCAGCTGCTTCGATAAGCCGGGTCTCAATGGCTTTTTGACAGAGGATATAGTAAGTAATCACGTTGGGCATGGAGCACGACTCTTACAACAGATTACAATTCAGGCCTACGACATAAACTCTGTTCTTACGGAGCACGTCGCGGATAGAGAAATCGACCTCTTGTCAATAGACGTCGAGGGCATGGATTACGCTATTCTTAGTTCGTTATCAGATTCATTTCGACCGAAGTTAATAATTACTGAGGCGCTTGGCGCGACAGACGTCCGTGCGATACTTGGGATGCCGATCACCACGCTCATGGAGGGCCGCGGCTATACGCTCTTTTCAAGACTTCATTTTTCGTGCATTTATGCAAGGCGGTAGGAGAATGAGGCTTATCCCGTTGACCCAGGTCGCCCTAGGGTTAAGACCTAATTA
>QHBR01000212.1 GCA_003244015.1 Hyphomicrobiales bacterium
CAGCGCCTCGTGCCGACTTCCACAGACGTCTTCGTGCAGGCTTGGAACAACTTCGTGCATTACGCGAACTTCCATTTTCCTCCCGAGCCGAATGGCTTCTATGGATACAACGCGCTCCAGCAGCTTGCGTATTTCGCGACGGTGTTTGTGATGGCGCCGTTGTCCATGATGACGGGGTTGGCGATGTCACCCGCGCTGGTGAACCGATGGCCGCGTTATGCGAAGCTCTTTGGGGGACGGCAGTGCGCGCGCTCGATTCACTTTCTGCTGCTGGTCGGCTTCGCCGGATTCGTCGCGGTGCACGTGACGTTGGTCGCGATGACGGGCTTGCGCCGAAACATGAATCACATCGTGCTGGGAGTGGATGACATGCGATGGACCGGATTGGTGCTGGGACTCATTGGGATCGCCATCGTCGTGATCTCATGGATCGCAGCGCATTATATTTCGTGGTATTTCCCGCGCGCCCTGCAACGCGCGCAACGCGCCGTCACGCAGCCGGTCAAGTTGGTCACGCTGGACCGGTTGGTCCCGCACCAGACGTATACGCGCGAGCAAGTCTCCCCGCATTTTTGGCCAAATGGCCGGATGCCAGAGCGTGAAGACTGGAAGCGAATGGAGGCAGACGGCTTCCGGGATTATCGATTGAAGGTCGGCGGCCTCGTGGAGAATCCAGTGGACCTTTCGCTGGACGAGATGCGAGCGATGGAGGCGGAGGAGTCGATTACGATGCATCACTGCATCCAGGGCTGGTCGGGGATTGCGGAGTGGCGCGGCCTTTCGCTGCGAAAACTCATCGCACGCGTCAAGCCGAAGCCGGAAGCACGCGCACTCGCATTCTACTCCTACGGCGAGTCGCTGTATGGCGGCCTCTACTACGACACGCAGAGCATATCCAACGCGCTGAAACCGCAAGCCATGCTGGCCTTCGACATGAATGGGGCGCCTTTGACCGCCATCTATGGCGCGCCGCTGCGGCTGCGGGTCGAAAACCAGCTCGGCTACAAGATGGTGAAGTGGATCGAACGGATCGAGTTTGTCGAATCGGTCGAAATGCTGGGCAAGGGGGAGGGCGGATCGAACGAGGACGACGAATACTTCGATCTGCTGCCGTATATTTGAGCGCCAGGGTCAGGCATACGCCGGCGGTAAAATCGCACGGCGTTACATTCGCACCGGTGTTTTCCTGACCGTTACCGCCTTCCTTTTGACCTCGTTTCCGCTTAAAGGGATTCGCGGCAGGAATATTGCAAGCTGGTTAAAGAGACGGCAGTCGAATAAAAACAGTCGCCACGTCCCACGGCGCGGCCAGGTGATGATGATTCATTCGTGGAGGACGATACGTAGTGAAAAGTTATCAGTCTGATCCAATAACAGTCTTAAGTGATTCAGAAGCTCGACCGTAAACTGAGCAATCAGCAACCTACTTGCATGAAAAAGCCAATATCCTCATCGTGCAAAAGCCCGACCTCAAACGAGTTTTTGTCGCTGTTACCAAACGTCCGCGAACAATCGAAGTTCCGGCAGCGCCCTCATTGCAAAATCCGGGGAAGCGCATGGCTTCGACCAAGATTGTGAGAGCGACAGTGAAAGCGGAGTCGAATGGTCGCAACGGGTTGCACGAGCTCAGCAAGACTGCGCTAACTGTTCGTGAAATGGATTCCTATTTCATGAGGAATCCGAGCAGTCCAGCGGCGGTCAGACGTCCGCATTTATATCTTGAGGGCGCTACCTTCGTGGCGCTCTTGGGTCCGAATGTAGAAGAAGGAATAGTTGGATTGGGAATGACGATTGAGGCCGCGTTCCGGGCCTTCGATTTCCAATATTTAAAAAAACTGCGACCGGCCGACGCCAAACTCCAGATGGCTGAGCCTCTGTCCCTCGATCGGGCATCCGGCGAATGAGTGCGCGCACGATGGAATCTACGGTTAAAGCACTGCTCACAGCTGGAAAAGGTATCCTGGCCGCCGATGAGAGTTCTCCGACGATCGCAAAGAGGTTCACGGACATCGATCTTGCGTCCACGGAAGAGTCGAGGCGGGCTTATCGTGAATTGCTCTTCACTACTCGCGAGCTGAATGAATTCATTAGCGGCACGATCTTGTTTGACGAAACAATCCGGCAGAGTCTGAGGGATGGCGTTTCCATGCCCGAAGCTCTCGCAAAACAAGGCATCATCCCTGGCATCAAGGTGGATAAGGGAACCGTCGCCCTTGTTAACTTTGCCGGCGAAAAGGTTACTCAAGGACTGGATGGACTCCGCGAGCGACTCGCCGAGTATCGGGAACTCGGGGCACGCTTCACCAAATGGCGGGCGGTGATTACGATTGGAGAACACATTCCAACCCGGACCTGCCTCGAAGCGAACGCCGGGTCGCTGGCAATGTTTGCTGCGTTGAGCCAGGAAGCGGGGTTGGTACCGATGGTAGAACCGGAGGTATTAATGGACGGCAACCATACCATTGCTCAGTGCGAAGAAGTAACGGCCGCTACCTTAGAAGCTGTCTTCAGCGCGCTATTGGAGCATCGTGTTCTGTTTGAGCAAATACTCCTCAAGACTGGGATGGTCTTATCGGGCAAGGAATGTTCAGAGCAAGCCGAGGTGGCCGAAGTAGCCAGGGCTACAATCCGTTGTTTGCGTCGCGTTGTGCCCGCGGCCGTCCCCGGAATTGTATTTCTTTCCGGAGGACAGAGTGACGAAGAGGCATCGCAACGATTGAACGCAATTTGCAGCGTAAGCGATCTTCCCTGGATGCTAAGCTTTTCCTTTGGACGCGCGCTTCAGGCGCCTGCTCTCAAAGTCTGGAAGGGCGCTCCGGACAACGTCGCGGCAGCTCAACGTGCTCTTCACCATCGCGCCAAGTGCAACAGCTTCGCGGTTCAGGGCAAGTATTCCTCACAAATGGAAACAGCCGGCACTTAAAAGATCGTATGGACATCTCCGCCACAACAACTCTCGATCCGGCGCGATTGGATAACCTGTGCATCAACACGGTTCGATTTTTGTCGGTGGATGCGGTAGAGAAAGCGAACAGCGGTCATCCGGGTCTGCCCATGGGCGCTGCTCCCATGGCTTATGTGTTATGGACGCGGTTCCTGAAACACAATCCGACCAATCCGGGCTGGAAGGATCGTGACCGGTTCGTCCTCTCAGCGGGGCATGGCTCGATGTTGCTTTACAGTCTGCTTCATCTCACTGGCTATGATCTCCCGCTCGAACAGATTCAGTTATTTCGCCAGTGGGGAAGTAAGACCCCCGGACATCCGGAGCGCGGACTGACACCTGGAGTGGAGACAACGACCGGTCCGCTCGGCCAGGGATTTGCCAATAGCGTCGGGATGGCGATCGCTGAAGACTATCTCGCCGCGCGCTACAACCGCACAGGTCACCAAATCGTCAATCATTACACCTATGCGCTGGTCAGCGACGGCGATTTAATGGAAGGCGTTTCGTCCGAGGCGGCGTCGCTCGCGGGTCATTTGAAACTCGGCAAACTGATCTGCCTCTATGATAACAACCACATTACGCTTTCCGCTGGGAGTAACATCACGTTCACGGAAGATCGTGCCATGCGTTTTGAAGCGTACGGCTGGCACACACAGATGGTGGAGAATGGAAATGATCTTGCCGCGATTGATCGCGCGCTGTGTGCGGCCCAAGCCGAGAAGGAACGTCCGTCGCTGATCCTCGTGTCCACGCATATCGGTTACGGTTCACCGAACAAGCAAGACACTTTTAAGGCGCACGGCTCGCCGCTGGGCGACAAGGAGGTGAAACTGACGAAACAAGCACTGGGTTGGCCACTGGACCCAACCTTCTACATTCCAGACGAGGCTCTCGCGCATTTTCGTCGGGCAGTTGAAAACGGCAAAGAGGCTGAAGGGGAATGGAACGCGAAATTTTCCGATTACACCAAAGCATTTCCCGAGCTCGCCAAAGAATTCCAGCAAAGAATGGCTGGCGAATTACCTAAAGGCTGGGACGCCGGCATCCCGACCTTCCCGGCCGACCCGAAAGGCATGGCAACCCGCGTCGCATCAGGAAAGGTGTTAAACACGATTGATAAGACGCTTCCCTCATTGATCGGCGGCTCGGCCGATTTAGATCCATCCACCCATAGCGCGTTACAGGCGATGGGCGATTTCGAGAATCCGCGCGACGAGGCCGGCAACTTGCAGGGATCGGCGGGCGGCGGCTGGAGTTATGCCGGCCGCAATCTGCACTTTGGTGTTCGCGAGCATGGCATGGGATCCATCGCGAATGGGTTGGCGGTGCATGGCGGTATCATTCCGTTCACCGCGACGTTTCTCATTTTCTCGGACTACATGCGGCCACCGATTCGGCTGGCGGCGCTGATGGAGCTAGGTGTGATTTACATTTTCACGCACGACAGCATCGCTCTCGGACAAGACGGTCCAACGCATCAACCAATCGAACAACTTGCCTCGTTGCGCGCGATACCAGAGCTGATCGTCATTCGCCCATGCGATGCGAACGAGACGGCCGTCGCCTGGCGCGTCGCCATTGAAACCCGTGATCGACCGGTGGCGCTAATCTTGACGCGGCAGAACGTGCCCACCCTTGATCGCACCCAATTTGCCGCAGCCGAGGGCTTGCGTCGCGGCGCCTATATTTTGGAGGATGCTCCGGAAGGCAAACCGAACCTCATCCTGATCGGCACCGGGTCGGAAGTGAGTTTAATCGTTAGGGCGGGCAAAAAACTAACCGAGGAAGGGATGAACGTTCGAATCGTCTCGATGCCAAGCTGGAAATTGTTCGATGGCCAGGCTCAAAGTTATCGCGACTCAGTTCTTCCGCCATCAATACACGCGCGGCTTGCGGTCGAGACCGGCGCGACCCAGGGCTGGTGCAAATACGTGGGCGGCGAGGGCGATGTGATCGGAGTGGATCGATTCGGTGCGTCGGCGCCGGGAGAGATCGTGATGCGCGAATACGGTTTCACCGTGGAGAACGTTTGCCAGCGCGCCATGGAATTGATCAACGGGAAGCGACCGGTTCTTCATCAGAGAACCGTAGCCGAAGCCGTGGCGGTGTGGCGTAACGAGGGAGATCCTAATTGATGCGCATCGGAATCGCCTCAGATCATGCGGGCTTTGCCTTAAAGCAACAATTGACGAACGCGCTGTGTAAGGCCGGTCACGAGGTCGTGGATTTCGGCCCGTCCAGCCTGGACCCGGGAGATGACTATCCCGATTACGTTGTGCCCCTGGCTCGAAACGTGGCGAGTGGCGAAGTGGAGCGCGGGATGGCGATCTGCGGAAGCGGAGTAGGAGCAAGCGTCGCGGCTAACAAGGTCAAAGGAGTAAGAGCCGCAATGGTCCACGACATCTTTTCCGCACACCAGGGTGTGGAAGACGACGACATGAACGTGATCTGCTTCGGCGCGCGCGTGCTTGGTGAAGCGCTCGCCTGGGATTTGACCGAAGCCTTCCTGGCCGCCCGTTTCAGCGGCCAAGAACGGCATCGTCGTCGTCTGGCAAAAGTTGCGGCCCTGGAAAACGAGCTGGACCGAGGCACGGCATGAAATCGATCCCCAAGCAGGAAGATCAACCGAATATTATGAAAGCTACCCAACTGCTCCACAACCTGGGCCAGAGTCTCTGGCTCGATAATATCACGCGCGACCTGCTGAACAGCGGCACGCTCAAACGTTACATCGATCAACTATCAGTCACCGGGCTGACCTCGAATCCAACAATTTTTGATCACGCCATTAAGAACAGTTCCACCTACGACGTTTCGATTCGCGAAGGACTGGCGAAGGGGAAAACGGGCGAGTCTCTTTTCTTCGACCTGGCCTTGGACGATCTCAACCGCGCATCCGACCTGTTCCGACCGGCTCATGATCGGACGAATGGCGTGGACGGCTGGGCATCGCTGGAAGTGTCGCCGCTCCTCGCGCATGACACGGCGAGCACGATCGCCGCTGCCAAGGAACTTTCCGCGCGGTCAGGGCGGCCCAACCTCTTCATCAAGATCCCAGGGACCAAGGAAGGTCTGCCCGCGATCGAGGAGGCGATCTTTGCGGGCGTGCCGATCAACGTGACGCTGCTCTTTTCGCGCGAGCAATACGTGGCTTCCGCCGAGGCCTACTTGCGCGGCATCGAACGGCGGATCGAGGCCGGGCTTAACCCACAGGTCGGTTCGATCGCTTCGGTCTTCATCAGCCGTTGGGACGTCGCGGTGGCGGACAAAATTCCGCCGAACTTGAGGAACCGACTAGGGATCGCGATTGCTGGGCGTACCTACAAGGCTTACCTCGAACTGTTGAACAACCCGCGTTGGCAGCGCGCTTACAATGCCGGCGCCCGCCCGCAAAGATTGCTCTGGGCGAGCACCGGCACCAAGGATCCGAACGCCTCTGACATTCTCTACATCAAAGCCCTCGCTTCTCCTTTTACGGTCAACACAATCCCTGAGAAGACGTTGCTGGCCCTGGCCGATCACGGCGAAATTGGTCCTCTCATGGCGGGCGATGGCGGCGACTGCGAAAAGGTCCTGGAGCAGTTCGCCAAAGCAGGCGTGAACGTGGACGTGCTCGCGGCCCAACTTCAGGACGAAGGCGCCAAGGCGTTCGTGAAGTCATGGAAAGAACTTTTACAGGTGATCGCGACCAAGAGCGAGAAGCTCAAGCAGGCCGCCTGACCCTGGCGCTTGAATCAACAGAAAAAATCACGCGTATGACGACCCGCATCAAACCACTCACCCAGCGGACGGCTTGGAAGGCGCTCGCCGCCCACCACAAGAAGATCCAAAATTTGCATCTTCGAAAGTTATTCGCCGATGATTCGAAACGCGGCGAGCGCATGACCGCCGCTGCGGCCGGGCTGTTTCTCGATTACTCGAAGAACCGCATCACCGAACAGACGATCAAACTGTTGATCCAGTTGGCCAACGAATCCGACTTGAGCGGCCGGATTGAAGCTATGTTCAGCGGCGAGAAAATCAACGTGACGGAAAATCGTGCGGTCCTGCACGTCGCGCTGCGGGCGCCGAACGGCGCGATCATCAGGACGGACGGAAAAAACGTCGTGCCGGAGGTTCACGCGGTGCTCGAAAAGATGACGGCCTTTTCCGAGCGTGTCCGGAGCGGCCGGTGGAAAGGTCATACCGGCAAGCGGATCAAGAACGTGATCAATATCGGGATCGGCGGTTCCGATCTGGGCCCGGTGATGGCTTACGAGGCGTTGAAATACTACAGCAGACGAGAGATGGTTTTCCGGTTTGTCTCCAACGTGGATGGCACCGATTTCGCCGAAGCCACACGCGATCTCGAGGCTAGCGAAACGCTTTTCATCATTTCCTCGAAGACTTTTACCACTCTCGAAACCATGGCCAACGCGCATACAGCTCGCGACTGGACGCTGGCAGCGCTGAAGGACCCGCAGGCCATCGCGCGTCATTTCGTGGCCGTCTCGACTAATGCCAGCGAGGTGCGCAAGTTCGGGATTGATACGGCGAACATGTTTGGTTTCTGGGACTGGGT
>QHBR01000045.1 GCA_003244015.1 Hyphomicrobiales bacterium
GGTATTTTTCGAGATGCCCTGTTAAATGATGGCGCCCCGCGTTAAATATTTCCGGAAGTTTTTCTTCATTTTATATCTCTGCAAGCTATTCTACGAGCTATAATGCTAAGAGCGGCCTTGAAATCATATTTTTTTCCGTGTAATTGTAAATGGCATCTTGAAGGCCTATACCGACATTTCCTTTTCCCCTGGAAACAAGATCAAGGACGTAGTTGAGATGCGCCTCTATTTCTTCATATGAAAAAATTTTAGATTTAATCATTTCTTCAAACAGTTCAAGCCTGAAAAAAACCAATCAAATTCTTCTCTGACGTAGATCTCAATTTCGGTGAATGGGGGAGAATCTCCATGCCATCATAAGGTGTCCGCTAAGATCACATATTTGTTTGTAACAATATACTTTTGGTTTAAATGTTCATTTTCGGCCCACGTTTTCGACGATTCGTGTAGAAATAATATGGGATTTTCGCCTAAATTCGTAACGGAAAACTCGCGCTGGCCCCAATCAAGCATGTAAATGACTCGTTCGACCCTTTTGTCACTGTAAAAATATTTTGCTTGATTCGCAATGAATTCAGCTTTTTTCCATTTTTGTTCTTCTTTAGTCTTCTGTGTTGAAGCCTCATAGGTATCCGTAGCTATTTTTACGTTTTCTGTGGCTATTTTTACCTGTCGATAAATGAGAATTGACCCCCTATAGTAAAATAGGCGTAAGCAGAACGCCAAGCCATTCGCGAATTGGTTTCGAATAGTCTAACAAGGCGATACATTATCCAAATCCATAGTCATGTTCCTTAATTATTTTGGCGGTCTTTTTCTTGATGAGACCTTCGTTTCTCAACCTCACGGCAGAATCGCAAAGGCCCGCGCGGGAAAACCGAGACCGTCCTTGACCTTCGGCCAGCTAACGACAATCAAGGCCCCCCTGGCGGGCACCTTGTCGAGATTGGCCATGACCTCGATCTGATAATGGCCGCTATTCAAGAGATAGGTTTCGGTCGCCATTTTTTCGGTCGCATCGGCGTCCATGGATTCATGCCCGATCGCCACGATCCCGCGCTCCTCGACAAGGAATTTGACAGCCTCCAGCGACCAGCCTGGAAATGGCGTGCGCTTGAATTTTTCGGGGTCCTTCTCGAACTCCTTGGACATATCGGTTCTGAGCGCCGCGAAGGTGCCACGCGGCACGCGGCCGTATTGCTCCTCCCAGGCGCGGAGATCCTTGAGCGAAAAAGCGTGGCTCGGGTCTTTGGTGAGATAGGGCGTCGCGTCGAAAACCACGAGCGGCAAAATCATCTCCTTGAGCGGGATTTTGTCCATCGTGATTCCGTCTTTCGCGAAATGCGCGGGCGGATCGACATGGGTGCCATATTGCCCGGCCATTTCGTAATAAGTGGCGCGAAAGCCGTCCTTCTCGATCGTATAGGGCGTTCTGGTTTTGGGGTCGATGGCGGGGCTCATCCTCGCTTGCCCGAAGCCGGACCAGACCGGCGTGCCCGGGCCAAAAGCATGGGTGAGATCGACGAAGGTTTTTGACGCGATCACATGGTAGGCGTCGTCAAGCGAATTCTGCGCCCGCGAAGGCAAGACCCACAGGAGCGCAGCCAGAAACACGGCGGACGAAACGAAACTCCTTTTTGCCGCCGCGCTCATTTCCCGGGCGGCTTGTGAATCATGAAAACCGGAAAGGGCGTAATCCATGCAGCCATCGCGCGGGCGCCTCATATCTGAAAGTGGCCGTGCGCCGCGAGGCGCTTGCGGAAAAACCCTTTCAAGGATGGCGATCTCCTCGTCAAAATCAAACGCGGAATCGCATACTTCAGCCTAATCTACGACGGTAGTACGAGATTGGACAACGCCTACTTCGATCGCGCTTCGGCGGAATTCGCCGCTCGCCGGGCCGAGGCGCGCGAACAGCTCGATGCGTGCCCCCGGTTGCGCAACTGGCGCCGACCCACTAGAAGCAAGCCTCACCTCAACCGGGGATTTTGCATGCGTCTTTCCCATCGCGCCGCCGGCGAATTGCGGCCCGTTTCGCTCGAACGCAATGTCGCGCGCTATGCCGAGGGCTCATGTCTCGTGAAATTCGGCGCCACCCATGTGCTGTGCACGGCTTCGCTCGAAGACAAGCCGCCTTCCTGGCTGCGCGGCCAGGGACGCGGCTGGATCACCGCCGAATATGGCATGCTCCCACGGGCAACTCACACGCGAACGCGGCGGGAGTCCAATTCCGGCAAGCAATCCGGCCGCACCCACGAAATTCAGCGCTTGATCGGCCGCAGTCTGCGCGCCGTCACCAATCTTCAGGCGTTGGGCGAACGTCAGATCACCCTCGACTGCGATGTGCTGCAGGCCGATGGAGGAACGCGAACCGCCGCGATCACCGGGGCCTGGCTCGCCCTGCACGATTGCCTCAAATGGATGCACGGCCGTTCGATCGTCAAGGATCATCCCTTGCGCGATCATGTCGCGGCGGTCTCCTGCGGCATTTCGAATGGCGAAGCAGTGCTCGACCTCGATTACGAAGAGGATTCTTCTGCCGAAACCGATGCGAATTTCGTGATGACCGGCGCCGGATCTCTCGTCGAGGTGCAGGCGACGGCGGAAGCGGCGGTATTCACCGATGCTCAGTTGCAAACCCTGCTGGCGCTCGCCAAATCGGGAATAGCAAAGCTCGTGGAACTGCAAAAAAGCGCGGTCGGCTGACATGCCGCGCCTGCTCGCAGGCAAACTCGTCATTGCGACCCATAATGCGGGAAAGCTCGCCGAGATGCGGGAACTCCTCTCGCCTTATGGCGTGGCGGCGATCGCGGCCGCGGAACTCGGCCTGCCGGAGCCGGAAGAAACCGGCGCGAGTTTCGTCTCCAATGCCGTGATAAAAGCCCGTGCCGCCGCCGGTAGCGCCAATATTCCGGCGCTCGCCGACGATTCTGGCCTGTGCGTCGCGGCGCTCAAAGGCGCTCCGGGCATAAATTCCGCGCGCTGGGCAGGAGTCGCCAGGGATTTCGGCGCGGCCATGAAAAAGGTCGAGCAAGCCTTGCACGCGGCAAACGCCCGCGCGCCGATAAGAGCCCATTTCGTGAGCGCCCTAGCCCTCGCCTTTCCGGACGGGGAAGCGCAAAGTTTTGAGGGCAAGGTTTTCGGCGAGCTCGTTTTCCCGCCGCGCGGAAACCTCGGCTTCGGCTACGATCCGATTTTTTTGCCAGACGGATTTTCGCGGACTTTTGGCGAAATGACGGGGCATGAAAAACATGGGATTCCCGCCGATGACTCGCCCGCCCTGTCGCATCGCGCCCGCGCCTTCCAGGCTTTTGCACGCGCCTGCCTCGTCAATCGATAATTTGTTTTTTACGTGAGACATGGCGGCACGTTGCCACGCGCTCTTGATTTCTCGTCCTTTGCAAAATACTCTACTGCAACGCACCATGAGCTGGCGCGTGGGGCATCGGGAAAACGCACCATGTCTGTGGTCTGGAAGACGAAATATGGCACAAGGCGGGTGCGTTTCGATCCGCCAACGCTGAAGGAAGCGATTGCCGCGGCGCGGGGCTTGACCGATGAACTCCGACAGCAGGCAGAAATCGCCGCCTCGCTGATAAATCTGCCGGTGGAAGAAGTGCGCGCCGAGTTGTTGAAAATGGCGCCCTCTCGCGACAGCGCGGAAATCGTGACCTCCAATGGCCGCGAAGGGACGACGCGGACAGTGCTCGTCGAACGCAAGCCTAGCCGGCGCCGCGCCGCCGGGACGGGCGCCGTCCGGCCTTTGTCCGCCAAGAGGCTCGATCCCCGTGCCATATGATCGTCGGACCGCTAGCACCCGCTATCGTGGATGGTTTAGCCGTGATTCAAGGCCGCATGAGCAGCAAGATTATACCGGATGCCACCTTGTTTGTTCCGGCGGCGAAGGAGCGCGCCTAGCTTGAGAGCCTTGCGCGCGCGGATCGCACCAATGTTTGACGTGAATCGAGACCTGGGCGCG
>QHBR01000390.1 GCA_003244015.1 Hyphomicrobiales bacterium
GTATTTTTCGAGATGCCCAATTAGTGACGCAAGCCCAGCAAATATCTTTGGTTTCAAAATTCACTCATCTAGAAAGATACAGATTTTTTATGGAATAGTTGCTGTTGGTATCGTAATATTTAGTATCATTTCTTTGTTTTCTGTAAGGCAGCCTGTCTCTACCCCCAGCAATACGAGCACCAAGACACAAAATGTGGTGCCCGAGGCGGATCGCAAGCTGTTGCCTGAGCACAAGACCGCTCAATAGGTGATCTTCATAACCTCGATTCGCTCGATGTCTTTCGGTGTCCGCACCTCGACGATATCGCCTTCGGCCGCCTTCGAAAGCGCCTTGGCGAGCGGGGAGATCCAGCTGATCTCGTTGAATTCCGAGCGTGCTTCGTCGATGCCTACGGTCCTAATCGTCTTTTCTTCGTCCCGCGCATTGCGATAAAGGACTGTCGCGCCGAAATAGACCCGCTCCCGGTTTTTTTGCCGCGCGGGATCGACGGCTTCGGCGATTTCCATTCTTTTGCGGAGAAATCGCATTCTTCTGTCGATCTCCCGCAGGCGCCGCTTGCCGTAAACATAGTCGCCATTTTCCGACCGGTCGCCATTGCCCGCCGCCCAGGACACCGTCTCGACGGTTTTGGGACGCTCGATTTTTTGCAATTGGGCAAACTCGTCCTGGAGCCGTTGAAGGCCCTCGGGCGTGATGTAATTTTTGGTCGCGGCCGGAAGCACAAGGATTTCGTCCTCGAAATCCGCGTCCGCCTCGGATTCCTTGGTGAAAGCCTTGCTCATGGCGGCAATCGCAAATGTGGGGGTCGCGAGGCCGGAGCATTCCTGGCCATGGCAAGCCGGTTAATGATCGGATTGAGCGATTGTCGAGATTTTGTCGCGCAGGAGGGCAGCCACTTTGGCGGCGGCTCCGGCCGGCGAGGCGGCTGCCTGCGGTTTAACCGGGGCAGGGGCCGCGACGGAGTTTTGCGGCTTGCCACTGGCGTCGCGCGGCTTGGCGACGGCCGTCGAGGCTTCATTGCGCCTTGGCGGCAAGGGAACGCCGGCCGGCTGCGGCACCGCTGTTTCGGTTGAGGGAAGCGGAGGCGTTTCGGCTTTCGCTTCGACCGGCTTTCCGCCCCATAGCCGGGCGAACAATGATGAGTCTTGCGGCTTCGCGGGCTCGGGAGCGGCGGTGGCCGCTGTTACGAATTCAACCGGCTTGGGACTCGGGCCTTGAACGGAATTGGCGGCCGTCCTGATCGCGCCCGCCTTGGCGGCGGCTACCCTCCTGGCTTTCTTTGACTTGCCTTCGTCGAGCGCAATATCGACGGGGCCTTTTGCCAGCGCCTCCGGGCGGCTCGCATAGCTTGCCAGTGAAGCAAAATCTTGATGCTGGCCGCCATCGGCATAGACCGTGTGGACGGGGCGCACGCCTTGCGCGGCGAGTTCGGCGATTTTAGCTTCGTCGCGCTTTTGCTTGGCGGCGACTTCAGATTGCGTTTCGTCGTTGCGTTTCAGCGGCGGGCAGGCCGCCGTTCCATCGAAATGCGACCCGTCGGCGGGAACCGCATTGAAAACATAACGCTTGTTGCAGACCCCAAGCACCACATCCTGTTTGGTCACTTCGAAATTGTCGGAACCTTCCTTCAATTGGTTCCAGAAGCCGATATTCGGATCGCGCCTGTATTTGGCGAGATTTTCCGCGGTCATATGGAAGGGAAAGGACTGCATCTGGATGGCGTGCTGACCGCCGGCGAAAGCTTCGCGGGCGATCGCATAGATCTCGGCGATCTGGGCGTCGGTCATCGAAAAGCAGCCGGCCGAGGAACAAACGCCATGCACCATGATCGAGCCGCCAGTGTGTCCCATGGCGCGATCGTAGGCATTGGGATAGCCGACGTCGAACGAAAGATAATAGGCGGAATTCGGATTCATGCGGGCCGGCGTGATCGAATAAAAACCTTCCGGCACCTGGCGGTCGCCCTCCCGCACCTTGGGTCCGAGCTGTCCCGACCAGCGGCACATTGGGAAGGATTTCAAATAGGCGTAGTGTCCATCCGCTTTCATCTTCCAGATTTCGAGTTCCGCCTCTTTTTTGTAGGTGCGAATAAGGACAGGAGCGTTTTTCGAAGACCCGATCGCCTCCATCGCGGCGAGCGTCTTAGGCGGGAGCGGCGCAAGCGAACGGGCCGTCATGGGTGAGAAGGTGGATTCCTCGCAGCCGGCCAAAAACCCGCTTGCCGAGGCAATCAGGGAGAAGGCAAAAAGCCGCTTTGCGAAAGGTTTGCACAGCATTGATAATTGCCCCGCCGCACCAAAAGGTCTTGCCGGTATAGCTGACGAGCTTACCGCCGCGATCCTTGTGCAAAAATTACCAGAACCTTGACCTAACCCGGGACATTCTAAAGCTCGGTTAATGGCCAAAAAAAGTTTCAAAGCCGGCGAACACAAGGTTTGGCGTGGAGTTTCCCGCCGCCGTTCACGCCTTATAATTTGCGTCCGATATTCAAGAATTTCGCAGCGCGGGACGCTTTGATTTCGGATGGCGGCATATCCCAAAAATCTTCCAAGGCCGCGGCGATCGCGTCGCCAGCCGCAACGATCGCCGCGTCCGGATCGCGATGGGCGCCACCCACCGGCTCCGCGACGATTACGTCGATGATTCCGAATTTGAGCAGATCCTGTGCGGTTATCTTCATATTTGTCGCGGCGTCCTCGGCGCGGGAGGAATCTCGCCACAGGATCGAAGCCGAGGCTTCGGGCGACGCGACGGTGTAGATCGCATGTTCGAGCATCAAAACCCGGTTGCAGCTCGCGATCGCTATGGCGCCGCCGGACCCGCCTTCGCCGAGAATGACCGCGATGCTCGGCACGCCCAGCAAAAGCGAAGCATCGGTCGCCCGCGCGATCGCTTCGGCTTGGCCGCGTTCTTCCGCGTCCACGCCGGGAAACGCGCCGGCGGTATCGACAAGCGAAACGACGGCCAAACCGAAACGGTCGGCAAGCTGCATGAGGCGCACGGCCTTGCGATAGCCTTCCGGCCGCGCCATGCCGAAATTATGCTTAATTCGCGCTTCGGTGCCGGAGCCTTTTTCCTGCCCAAGAACGCAGATCGCACGGCCGCGAAACCAGCCGAAACCGCCGACGATCGCGGCGTCCTCGCCAAATTGCCGGTCACCTGACAAGGGCGTGAAATCGCGCACGAGGGCCTTGACATAATCGCTAAAATGCGGCCGCTGCGGATGCCGCGCGACTTGCGTCTTCTGCCAGGGCGTCAGATTGGCATAAAGATCGGCAAGCGCCTTCTCGGCCTTGGCTTCGAGCCGGGTCAGTTCCTCGCCAATGGCAACGGCGTCGCCCTTCGCCGCGAGCTGGCGGAGCTCCAGAACCTTGGCTTCGAGTTCGGCGACTGGTTTTTCAAAATCGAGATAGCTTCGCATGGCCGCCGGAGAGGTTATGCCAAGGACCGGACCCGCCTTGGCGCCGCCCCCAAATTTCCGTCGTGGCGCCGCAAGGAACGGAAATTCGGCAACCGGAACCAACGCCAAACTGGATTGGCATTTTGTGCCCTTAGAGCGCGTCCCGATCAAATGGAATCGATTGATCGAAAAGGACGCGGCTCAAAATCAAACAGTTGGAGCATGTCAGAATCGAACAAGCCGGGCAAGTTTTTCGCGCCATGCGCTAGGAGGCAGATCCGCGCTACGCCGCGTGCGAGGCGGTTTCGCCGGTCAGCACCGCGTAAAGCCCGCTAACGTCGCGCGCGCCGCGAAGCTTCGCCGTCACTCGTGGGTCGCGGAGCACGCGCGCCATCCGCGCCAGCGCTTTCAGATGGTCGGCGCCAGCCGTCTCCGGGGCGATTAAGAGACAAATGAGATCGACCGGCGCGCCGTCGAGTGCAAGAAAATCGATCGGGCGGGCAAGCCGCGCGAAAATCCCGAACATCGTTTTTGCCCTGGCGAGCTTAACGTGAGGAATGGCGATCCCTTCGCCGGTTCCGGTCGAGCCGAGACGCTCGCGTTGGAGCAAGGCATCGAAGATTTCCCGCGGTTCAAGGCCGGAAATCAAGCCCGCCCGATCGCTCAGCACTTGAAGCGCGTGCTTCTTCGAGTTCACCTTGAGGGAGGGGACAACCGCCTCGGGGGTGATCAATTCGGTCAGCAGCATGGTTTGAAATAATCCGGTCCGCGTCCGAGTTGGGACATAACTGTGGATGGTCCAAGGCCGAGGCGGGGCGGAGGGCCGCCCGGCGCCTCGCGCGAGGCGCTCGGCTTTTCACTCCCGGCCTGGATCGATCCAGCCGATATTTCCGTCCGGGCGGCGGTATACGACATTGGTCCGCCCATCGGAAGCGCGACGAAAGACAACGACTTGGGCGTTGGTCGAATCGAGCTCCATCGCAGCCCCGGAAACGGTCATTTCCCTGACCCTCGATGATGGCTCGGCGATGACCGCCGGATGGCGATCGAGCGTTTCGCCTTGCTCCGCCCGGGGCTCGTCGCGATGAGTGCCGGAAGCCTTTTCGCCCAAAAATTGTTCTAGCTTGGTCCTGCTGTCAGCCGCCGTGCTGGCGTGATGATCCAAGAGCCGCTCTCGATGGCGCCGGATCTGATTTTCGATGAGATCCGCGGCGCGATTGAAGCTGGCGTAGGGCTCATGCGCCTGCGCGTCGGCCTGCAGCGTGACGCCGGACGTCAGGTGCAAGGTGCAATCGGCCCGGAATCCCGACCCTTCCGGTTCAATCGTTACATGGCCGGCGGCCGGTCCGGCCCGGTATTTCGCCAGGGTGGAATCGATTCGCGCCTCGATGTGCGCGCGAAAGGCTTCGCCGATGTCCAAATTCTTGCCCGAGACGCGCAAAGTCATTGCCCATTCTCCATTACCAGTGCCGCCGTCTATTCCGGTCGCCGAATAGTATCCCAACGGTCATGAAGAACGACCGTCGATTCCAGCCCTCAATTTAACGCTCTTCTCTCCGCAAAGACAAACATTTGAGAAATTCATCATGAATCCTGGCAGCCGCCAGCTCGCCCAAGCGAGGCTTGGCGGAATGACCAACGCGGAGCGCTTGCGCGCGGGGCGTAACAAAATCGCTCGAAGCGTTAGGAGGCTCTCCAATTGGAGTCAATGGTTCGCTGAATATGGAGTCAATAGTTCGATGAACGCACGTCCGCTGCAAAACGCCGGGCGCTTGAACGAGACCGCGTCCCGCCTTCGCTTGACTGCCCCCAGGCAGAGACCGCACGATCACATCGGGCAGGACGGGCGCGATCGACCCGCCGCCGCAGGCAAGCTCGGGATCGAGCCGCCTGGTCTCGCCCAGCATGTCGAGAATATCCTCTTTTCCGACAAGTAAATGTTGCGTAACGCGGCGATGGGTGTATTAGTAAACTTCTGGTTAAGGAGACCAGCGAATGAATGATGAATGATGGTTAACGTTGGAGAGTAACGATGAAAACGATACTTGGAACAGCAGTAGTTTTGGAACAGCAGTAGTTGTTGCGGGAATGACATTCGGCGTTTCCCATGCCTTGGCAAATCCCGGGATTGGTTGCGGGTGCGATATTGTGCTTAGGGATGGCAAAACAGTCGCCACCTTCACTGGTAGCAATGTGGAGCATATAGAAATAACACGTGCGGAAAGCGGGAACGTAAACGCTAATTGTAAAGTAGATTTGGGAAAGGGTTCGGAGGTAAAGTTCGATTTCACGTCGACGGGATTTCCCTGCTTCATTAACGGCGTTGCGACCAACGACTGGCAAGAGGTTATATCCGCGAGCGGCCAAACGACCTTATCCTGTCATATCAAGCATTAGACTGTCATATCGGGCAGTAGGACCCATGGGCGGCGGAGTTAAGGTGGAAACGCCCCGGCTCTTGTCGTTCCAAAATCAACCAGCCGTTGGCTCCTGGCGGAGCCGCGGCTAGCATGGGGGAATGCGTCGGCCTTGCCCAAGCGAAGCAGCAAGTCCACGGGACTTGTCGCCGCTTCGATCTTGTCCGGGCTTGCCCATCCTTATGCCGACGGCCGATGAAATCGACCCTCGCAATTCCACGAATGAAACCTCAAAATAGACATCCGCCTTTGGCCAGGTCCACGGCTTGAAGCGTTTCCCGCTGCGCCGCGAATGCCGCATCAACTCGTCGCCTTTTCGCGCCGGCGTTCCACGGAGGAAGGGATTTTCAGGCTTTCGCGGTATTTGGCGACCGTGCGCCTGGCGATGTCGATATTGGCCTCCTTCAACCTGACGACGATAGCGTCGTCGGACAGAATTTGCGAAGAACTTTCCTGGCCGATCATCTGCCTGATCCGGAACCGCACCGATTCGGCCGAATGCGCGGCGCCCCCGTCATGCGCGGCGATCGAGGCCGTGAAAAAATATTTGAGCTCGAAGAGACCGCGCGGCGTCGCCATATATTTGTTGGAGGTCACCCTCGAGACAGTCGATTCATGCACGCCAACCGCCTCCGCGATCGTCTTGAGATCGAGCGGGCGCAAATATTCGGTGCCGTGCGCCAAAAATCTATCTTGCTGGCGCACGATTTCGCTGGAAACTTTCAGAATGGTGCGCGCCCTTTGTTCGAGACTCTTTGTCAACCAATTGGCGGATTGGCGGCAAGTCGAAATAAAATTCCGGTCGGCCTCCTTCCCCTTCCCCTTGCCGACCCGCGTCGTATAGCTGTGATTGACCAGAATGCGCGGAAGAACGTCCGGGTTGAGTTCGACATGCCACGAGGCGTCGGGCAGCGGCCACACGATGACATCGGGCAGGACCGGCGCGATCGACCCGCCGCCGAAGACACGCCCGGGCTTGGGATCGAGCCGCCTGATCTCGCCCAGCATGTCGAGAATGTCCTCTTCGTCGACTTTGCAAAATTTGCGCAGCGCCGCGAAATCGCGTTTTGCGAGCAGGTCCAGATGGCCGACGAGCGCTTGCATGGCCGGATCGAACCGGTCGCGCTCACGCAATTGGATAGCGAGGCATTCGGCGAGATCGCGGGCGCCAACACCGGAAGGATCGAACCCTTGGATGAGGCGGAGGAGGCGTTCGGCCTGTTCCGGCGGCGCATGGAGACGCGCGGCGATCTCGTCGAGCGAACCAGTGAAATAGCCGTTCTCGTCGATCGAATCGATCAAGACCTGGCCGGTCAGCCGGTCCGCTGTCCCGGCCGTGGCGAGCCCCAATTGCATTTCCAAATGATCCTTGAGATTGGCCGGCACCGCGATATAGGCTTCGAGGTTTGCCGCCGCGCCGTCCCCGGTCCCGCCCGGCGGCCCGGACCACGAGGTCGCCGAGAGACCCAAGCCGCCCGCCCCCAGACCGTATTCGTCCGGCGCGGGCGTCCGGCCGTCGTCGAAACTGTTCGCCAATCCGGCGCCGAGGCTTGCCTCGATGGCCTCGCGGTTCGTGGTCAAGAACGCCTCGCTCCAGCCGGCCTCGCTTGCCTCGTTGAAACCCTCGCCCGGCGAAATCCCGGCGGGATCGATCCCGCCATCGAGGCTCGCGCCATCGAAGCCGGGCGGCTCGGGGCTGTCTTCGGCCCGTTCGAGCAAGGGGTTGCGCTCGAGTTCCTCCTCGATGAACGCGGTCAAATCGAGATTGGAAAATTGCAAAAGCTTGATGGCTTGTAAAAGCTGCGGCGTCATCACCAGCGACTGGCTCTGACGCATGACGAGCTTGGCGGTAAGAGCCATGTCTCCGTGAAACCCTCAAACTACCGCCGCCTGACCGTCATAGGCGCGGCGGCCCCATTTTCGGCCCGTTTCTTGCTTTTGTTTTATGAGCATAGCACAAAATATGCATGCGTACACAACCCTCGCATTTTTTGGGGAGTGACTCAGTTCGAATTTGGTCCGCGTTGCGCCAAGAGCTGGACAACTGGCTTGGGATCTGTCATTTTGCGCTCAATAGTATAGATTCACATCGATGCGGATGGCGGAGATAGGGCATCTTTTCGTAGGACGTCGTCTTTAGCATGCGCGATTTTGTCAGCAGTGTAATGGGCCGGAATCCAGTGTTGCAATTCTTCTGCGGATCCATCTAATCATTGTTAGCTCGCGCAAAAGATGCCGCGATGGGACTGAGGGGGTGCCGCCATGAGTCTGCTCGCAAAGATCAGCATCTTCTGTGCGTTTCTCGTGGCCTACAGCGTGTGGTTAGTTGTAATTTACAAACTGACGCTGCGCACAATAAACGCGGTGGTGACACAGCGTGACTACCTCCTTGTCACCGCTGCAACTGGCCTCTTGGGGTCGATCGGCATATTCGTTTTCGTTTGGCTGCTGTCAGGTTTTCTCGATTCGCGCTTCGTCGGCTTGCTGCTCGCGGGCCAACTTCTGTCGCCCGCGCTGACCGGCGTTCTATAGGCGATCCTGGGCAGCCCAAAGATCAACGCGGGCGCCTACGCGGCGTGGGAAGGCGCTCTGGTCGCATTACGTTATCCGTGGTCAGCGGGGTTCGACAAGGCGGTCGGAGGTATTTCCATTCTCGGCTTTCCGATCGCGGCCGGCTGGGTCTACTTCACAACTGACGTGCCCTCTGAGCAGGCTACTCTGCTCATCTTTCAAGTCACGATCGTCGCGCTTTTTTTGCTCAACATGATCATCACCACGAAGACGGGGATCCTGCTCCTGTCGTCTCCAACGATGAATGAGCACGCCCGTGAACGTATCCTCGTCAACCAGCTCGGCGGCTTCATCAGTTTGGGTCAAATACTTAAACGAGCTCGATTCCGAGATCAGCGATCTGAAAATGGTCCTCGCGCAACCCGATACCGACCCTTCGCGCAAGCAGTCATTGGATGATTCGCACGGAGTGTTCAATGACCGCCTCCAACAACTGCGGAAAGACGCGGCGTCCAAGGCAAGCCCGATGATGTTCGTCTTGATAGCGGCCGCGGTCAGCAGTTTCGGCGACTCTGATCATGAGCGAACTAGTGGATCGACTCTAACACT
>QHBR01000159.1 GCA_003244015.1 Hyphomicrobiales bacterium
CGCGCGCGCCGTGGCGATCGACCCGGCCACGCCCTGGGCCGACGAGCAGGCGCGCCTCGACGCCTACGTCGCGACCAACGGCATCCGCATCGAGCAGATCGTGCTGACCCATCATCACGTCGATCACGTCGGCGATGCAGCGCGCCTCGCGGCCAAGCACGGCGCGCCGGTCATCGTCACCAGCGAATACCCACAAGGTTTCCAGTCGCGATTGGTCCAACATCGCCGCGACGAAACCCCAAAGTGTGCGCTGGGCTTCGAGCCCGTCTTGCCATGCCTTTGTCTCTTCGAGCTTGTCGCACATCACTGCGACGGTTGGGATATCAGCAAACCAGCAGGCGGCGAGGTACGCATTCATTTGATCATGCACGAACTCATAGCCAGGTGGGGCTCCACGGATCAGGCGGATGCTGCGGCCCGATCGCTCGCGCACCGCTTCGAGTTGCTCAAGCAAATCTTTTGGTGCGTCCTCATCGGGCTTGAGCCGCCGCTTATCTTCGTTTGGCCGGCGCTCTGAGATAAGGTTCCAAGCGGCCGCCTGCAGCAGCTCAAGACGCTCGTCTCCCTCCGGCCACGCCGCCGCCGCCCCCGCGCGGTAAAGGCCGAGCCGGTCACGCGGCAGGGTCGCGCCTTCCGGGTCGGCTTCGGCCAGCTCGATGACGAGCCGGACATCATAGCCCGAGCGCAGATGCTGCATAAGCCCGGTATCGCGCAGGCGCCTTGCCAAAGCTTCACCCCGCGGCTCGCCGAGATAAAGCCCCAGCAGCCCATCGACATGCTCGGCAATGGCGGCAGGTAGGCGCCAGACTTCGAAAGGAGACTCTCCCGGCTCTTGCGACGTCACGAACAAAGGCGCCGCCGGGAATTCCGCCGCAAAAGCGCTCACGGCTTGGCCGCGCGCCACTTCATTGAGGCCATCGATAGCAATAGCGAGCGTGCCCTTTCTCAGCATCGCGCGCAGCAGGCCGCGATCCTCGAAAGACAGGCCCCCTTCCGAGAGAACACTGAGGACACAAGCAACGACCCACGCGGAGCCGCCCTTCTCGTCAAAGGGTGCTTCGGGGAAGCGCCGCGCCTCGATAGGCACGAGCACATAACCATCGCGTCGAAAGATCGCAAAGGCAGTGGTCTCGATTCCGCCAAAATGGATCTGGCGCAAATGCAAAAACGTCGCCGTCTTGCCCATGCCGGTGCCACCCTGAACCCAGAGGTGACGCCCCGCAGCAAGGCGCGCGAGCACAGCGTCGCTGTCGGCGATCTTGCCATCGGGACCGGTGAGAGGCAGAGGCAGATAAGGGAGAGACTTGCCCGCGGCGGTCGTGCGGCGTTCCCGCACATAAAGATCAAGCAGCCATAGTTGCGCGCTTTGCCAATGCCGCAGCAACAGACTTTGGAGGATTAGTGCCTTTCCCCAAAACTCATCTGTTGCGAGGCGCCAAGCGGCGGCGGAATAGCGGGCGGCGGCGAAGACGAGGAGATTGAGAATTGCCCACAAGACGGCAGAAATCGCCGCAATGACCCCGCGCCATTTGGCGAGCCATCCGAGAAATCCGGGCGTGTCGGGTGCTACGAACGAGATGGGTTCGGAAGGCTCGCCGATATTCGTCTTAGTTCCCGTCGCCATAGAGACGACGCGGAAGGTCCACTCCCCGGAATAAGAAACCGGCACCGTGGCCTCAAACGACATGGCGTCGCCACGGGGCTGGAAGCCAATCGCTGGGATCGTACCAACGTCTTCGCCCTTCGCGCTCCTCGCGACGACATGCAAATTGAACTGGTCGGCGAAGGCTGAGCAGGGGTGGGTCATTGTCCAGCGCGTCGGGACACCAAGCCGGCTTGGGGGGACTCCACTTAGCTCCGACGAGTTGTCCAGAACGATCTTTGAAGTAGAGAGCGGCTGAAGAACCACCCGATAGAGGCCATTATACGCGCCCAGCAACAGCTCGCCTGGCGCGTCATGAAAAGCAACGACGGCGCTGGTCAGTGCGCCCGCCACATGGACGACGCGGGCGCCGTCGTAACGGAACAGGCCGTTCTCCGCGCCCAGTGGCCCCCCGGCGCGTCATGAACGCTCCAGACGCGGCCAGTGGGTTCGCTCTCCACATGGACAATGCGCGCGCCGTCGTAACGGAACAGGCCCTCGTCCGTTTCCAGCAGCAGCCCGCCCGGCGCTTCGTGAACGCTCCAGACGCGGCCAGTGGGTTCGCTCTCCACATGGACAATGCGCGCGCCGTCGTAACGGAACAGGCCGTTCCGCGCGCTCAGCAGCAGGCCGCCCGGCGCGTCATGAAAGCTCCAGACGCTGCCCGTCGGGTCGCCCGCCACCTGGACGACGCGGGCGCCGTCGTAACGGAACAAGCCCCTGTTCGCGCCCACCAGCGGCCCCCCCGGCGCGTCATGAAAGCCCCAGACGCCGCCCGTCGGGTCGCCCGCCACCTGGACGACGCGGGCGCCGTCGTAACGGAACAAGCCCTTCTTCGCGCCCAGCAGCAGGCCGCCCGGCGCGTCATGAAAGCTCCAGACTCCGCCCGTCGGGTAGCCCGCCACCTGGACGACGCGGGCGCCGTCGTAACGGAACAAGCTCTCGTCCGTTCCCAGCAGCAGGCCACCCGGCGCGTCGTGAACGCTCCGGACGAAGTGGCCAGGCAGTTCGCTCTCGACGGGGACAGCGCGCTTGCCGTCGTAACGGAACAGGCCCTCGTCCGTTACCAGCAGCAGGCCGCCCGGCGCGTCGTGAACGCTCTCGACGCGGCCAGTCCCTACGGCCAAAGGGACGACGCGCGCGCCGTCGTAAAGGAACGGGCCGTAGTCCGCGGCCAGCAGCAGCCCGCCCGGCGCGTCGTGAAAGCTCTCGACGCGGCCGGTCGGTTCGCTCTGCACACGGACGACGCACGTTGGTTCGTCCGCCCGCGCCTGGAACGGCCTGCACGCCAGCAGCAATAAGCCAATTGTAAATGTTACCGCGTAACGCATCGCAGGCGGATCTCCGGCGGGAAATTAAAAGCCAAACGTCGTTTTTTATTTGGCGCAGCTTATGTTGCGCCACGCCTGAGGGTTAAGCGCAGCCGCTCCGCCCGGCCGCACGATCAAACGGCCAACTTCCGCGCGATCGCACTCGTTTCAAGTCGCTGGATGTATGAGGCCTTGTAAGGTTTTTGGCCTAAATCTTGCCAACGCTCGCTCATACTTCGCATCCAATGCGGAAACGAAGGTGAGGGAAGGATCGGTCGGGACATCAGGCATCACGTCACCCCTGCTTTGCGACGGCCGTGAGCACGGCGAGCCAGCCTGTCAATGCGGCAACGGCATAGGTCAGGAGAAGGCCCAAGTAGACGGGATAGATCGACCAAGACGCAAGCTCCGAAATGAAGCTCGTGAAGCCGGGAGGAGGCGCACGCAGCTCATAAACGTCGCCCCGGGCGTAAGACCCGTCGCGAATTGCTTGTGCAATGCGCGTGTAGAGGCTCCGGTACGCCCTCTCATGGGCAAGGTACATCCGTGTCCAGGAATCCGAAGATCACGACCGGGACAAGTGCGAACGTTACAATCCCGGGGACATGTGTTGCTCCGGCTAAGCTGAGCAGCGCAGAGACGATGACCAAACACCACGTCTTGCAAGATGCGCTGTTGTTAGCGAGCCGGTTGATGATACCTTGGAGCAGGTTAATGTGGCGATCGCAGCCGGATTGTCGGCCGGCCACATGGGCGACTCGCGTGGATTCCCGGGCATAACCTCCCCTCCCCCTCCAGGCTAGGATGCCAGCTACGGCGGGCGCGCCGTAGTTACCGCACCGCGCTCATAGGTAAACATGCAGCCTACGGTATTCCATAGCCACTGTGAATGCCGCGATTAGCCGGTTCTGACGCCGCCCCGCTCCGTATCACCAACTGCCGTGCCGGACGCCTGGGTCCATTGCGACAGCTTTGCGACTTTCCGCGCAATCGCACGCATTTCAAGCCGCTGGATGTATGAGGCCATGCAAGGTCATTGGCCAAAATCCTGCTGCATGGCGTTATCGCACGAGGCTAGCCGGCATCGTTCATGGCGGCGAAGCGCCGCTTCCCTCTTCAGGGGCGAGGCCGTGGCTGCCCTCCCGCGGATCGACATAGGGTTTTGCGACCTGGTTGTGTCAACAACGGGCTCCGGGGGAGAACAGCCATGGATCAGTATGCCGGATTGGACGTGTCATGAAAGAGACATCGATCAAGGTTTGCTCGACCGCAAACGGGTCTGGCGCTGGCCAAGTGTTTGCCGCAGCCAAAGGCGGGCGCCGGAGCGCTCCGCAAACACGCGCCTGCTCGCGGTCTTCGGACCGGCCGCGCGCGACGTTTCATCGCAAGCTCGCCGCCGATGGCCTGTTGCCGTGGGCATCGGCGCAAGGCAGGCGAAGGCGGCGCTTGACGCGGCGCCGGACAAGACCGGCGCGATACGGCGCCGATTGCGGAGGTTGGGGCTTTTCTCGGCCCCGGCCGGTTTCTTCCGGGAGGGTCGCGGCAAGAGCTTCGCGGCGATGCGGGTGCACGCCCTGACCGGCGGGCGCGTGGGGCCTGAACCTGAAGGAGAGAGTCGCTTCAAGCGCGCCATGGTTTTGGCGCTTGGACCGCGAATGCCCGCGCATTCTGCAAATGAACCGGTGCCTTGATCGCCGCCGGGATCCGAGCCTGGGTACAACCTACTGCCGCAACCCCTGTGCGAGAAAAACAACTTATACGAGAAATTTTAATTGACATTTTTAATGAATGAAGGAGAGATTCGCGGGAGATTTCAATGTTAGTGATAATTGACGAACGTGAAATTGTAACATCTGGTTACACATGCCGATTTGGCAGCGAAGGCGTTTCTTCGGCCGGATTTTGCCCTCTGGAATTCCAGGAATGGGTGGCAGCGGTGGCCGACGCCGACCTCGTCGCGGTCGAAGCATTTCTCCTCGGGGACTGCCGGGACCGGCGGCTTTATCCCAAGATGATCAAGGACCGCACCCGTGCTCCGGTGATCGCCATGAACGAGACGCCTTGTCTCGAGCAGACGCTGGATTTGTTCGCGGCTGGCGTCGACGACGTGGTGCGCAAACCGTTCCATGTTCGCGAAATATTGGCTAGGGTGGGGCAATCCGGCGCCGCCACGAGTACGAGCGCGACTGTGCTGTGGTTGGCGAATTGCGGGTCTTTTTTGATGGCCGGGATCCTCAACTCAAGGGAGTTTCTCTGCCATTGCCGCGGCGCGAGCGCCGAATCCTTGAATATCTGGTCAATAACCGGGGCCGGCGCGTCAGCAAGGCCCAAATCTTCAATTCCATCTATGGAATTTTCGATGAGGATGTCGAAGAAAACGTGGTTGAAAGCCATATCAGCAAGCTACGCAAGAAATTGCGCTGCCAGCTCGGTTACGACCCCATCAATTCGGTTCGCTATCTTGGCTATCGTTTGGACGAATCTATTAGCGGAGCCGACGCCGATGGCGCGCGCCAAGCTAACTTGCCGGTGCCGGTAAGACGCGGCGCGGCGGCGAGCTTGCCGAAAGTCGCGCGAAAATGCCTAATCAAGCGCGGCGATGGCTTTGGCCTCGTCCGTTTTGTCCGAAAATACGCGCGCTCACGCAACTCTGAAATTCCTGCAATTGGCGCAATCGCAGGTATCTGCCCCGCCTGGTTCGGCTCGGCAGTAAGCGATCATCGTCGCCTCCCGATCTGCAGTGTGTTTCTATTCGCCAAAGCTAGACATGATCAGCTCGATGTGACCGGACATTCTCTGCCATACATGGGAGAGATTTCAATTTGTCTGTTATGCGTGGCTAGATGAAGTTCGTGGGGCCCATTTTTGCTCGCGTTTTTTCGCTAAGCTCCTGATCCGAAAAACGTTTCGTGATGGTGGGCCACGGTCGACGATGATGAGAACTTTGTCGACGCTATAGCCCTATGATGAGGCGATTTGGACGAGGACCAATGCCGGCTTGTGTGACCATCACAAGAGCATTTGGTACTGCGAGCTCTATCAACGTCCGAAGGACGGGCGCGTGCAGGCCGAGGCCATTGGCATCGCCTCCGAAATCCAGCAGCGCCATGCCGATGGATCGCCCGCCAATTGGACACGGTGCTGGAAGCGCCAGGACCGCGCAAAACGGCGATCGCCCGCGCGTCCGGAGAACTGCGATTGTCGGCCCGGCGAATCTACGCGCTGCTCGCCCGGTATCGGCTCGAGCAGGCGGCGCTGCTCTCCCGCAACGGCGCCGCCCGCGGCAAGAGACTCGCCGAAAATGTCGAGGCGATCATCGCGGCGACGTT
>QHBR01000411.1 GCA_003244015.1 Hyphomicrobiales bacterium
TATTCAAACTGGCCCACTACCGAAATCCGGGTTCGCTAGTTCAAATTTTAATTCAACGGAGTTGATCAAAACTTAAGCTGTAGCATTAAATTTTTCGCCCATTTTCCAACCTGAATCCGCTACTCGGACTTCGCTTTCGATTGAAGCGGGGGGCCGGGATCGGGCTTCTGATTGGCCTTCGAGTTTAACCTGAGGTTTGCCGCGGGTTTCTGTTTCGCCTTGTCCTTGCCGGTTTCGCCCTCGCCTTCGTGCGCTCCTCAAACGCCGCCTGCAAGGCGAGCGCCCGGGCCTGGGTGATCCGCAGCCCGCAAAATCCGTGAATATCCTCGCGCGAATAATTGCGGCAGATCACTTCGCGCTCCGACGAGAACCCCGCCTGCTCGCTGGCGATTTGCTTGATTGCCTCTTTGTCCTTGCCGGCGCTCGTCAGCAGCGCGTGAAACTTGGCGAGCATCGCCGAACCGACGCGGCCCCGCTCGCGCTCCAACTGCTTCGTCTGATCGGGACCGATAGCGGCCCCCGGGGGGCCCCAAAGCCCGGACGGATTGGCACGGCAATCCGCCGCCCGGAAATCGCATGTCTTGGGCGTGCGGGTGACGAGGACCGCTCCCTCCAGCACATCGAGCGAAAACGGGCAAGTTTCGATCTCGACTTCATAGTGCGATACGCCATTGGGCCGTCCGGCGAATCTTGTTTGGATCGGCGTGCCCGCGACCACTTCGACCTGGCATTGTTCGCCGGGATGCGAAATTTCTTCTCCGGCGATCAAAAGCTTGGCGATCTCAAGTCCATTGCCGGACCCGCGATGGAACACGATGATCCCGGCAAATCCGTCGCGCGACAGTTCATGCCCAAAAATCGTCTCCTCCGAGGGCGGCTTTAGTCCCGCCGGTTTTGGTTGCCCTTTCGCGGCGCCGGTGGGATTGGGGGCCGTCTTTTCCGCCGTGGAAGGCTGCCCCTGGAGGGCGCCTGGAAGCATGAGTTGCGCGCGCACCGACGCCGGGGTCAAGAGAGCCGCAAGAAGCACAACCGAAGGAAAATGTCGCAACTGAATCTTGCCCCGATCAAATGCAGCCTCATGTTACGACTTTGGGCGGCACTGTTGCATTAGCCGCAGCCGCTTTTGGGCTAAAATGATCGAAATCGCCAATTGATCCACTGGGATTTTTCATTTCGATTTGGCCGATTTTCCTCCAATGCCACAGTGCCAAACTATTCAGCTCTTTCTTTGCGGCCCGGTGCTGCTCGTCCCATCAGTCTGCGATGTTGCCCACCGCCCACATCTTGCCGTCTCCAACCCAAAAGCATCCGCGGCACTCTTAAACCAAAGATCAGGAGAGCGTCGGAAATGCCCGGAGACCCCTATATCCCGGAGGTGGCTCCACTACTGTCCGCGAATACATTCGGTTAGATCGGCGATCCTCGCTTGTTCCTCCAAGGCGGTGCGGCCGGAACCGAAGCGGGGCAAACACGCGCGAAAATGGTCGATATAGTTCAGCGACCAGCGCGCCGGCAAATCGCGGATAAAATGTTGGCACCCGTCAAATGCGCGCGCGACCTGGGAGTGGTTGACCGCAGCGTTTGCGTACCCGATGCAGTAGGCAATGTCGCCCGCTTGAGCAGCAACCTCGACCGTGGATAAACCCAAAATCCCGCCGAAGGCGATAGCTATAAGTCTGAATTCGGACACAGGTCACCTCATTTTCTTGAGCAAAATGCAACAGAGCCCTTTGGGCCGCGTCCTGGCACGTTTGCGCGATTGTACATTCGAA
Source organism: Hyphomicrobiales bacterium (assembly GCA_003244015.1). Lineage (GTDB taxonomy): Bacteria > Pseudomonadota > Alphaproteobacteria > Rhizobiales > Beijerinckiaceae > Methylocapsa. The sequence goes on from QHBR01000411.1 coordinate 1,773, forward strand.
ACAAGGCAAACTTACCGGATACAAGTTAAGGAGTCTGGCGGCATCGCCGCGTCCTTTCCGTCGGCATGGGGCGTGAAAAATTCTCGCGCGCGCCGCCGCTTCCCTCGAATCTTCGTCTTGCACGCCTCGATCGTCCACTTATATTCGGCGCATCTTGCGTTCATGCGCTGCCATACCAATTTGACCTTAATCGGGGACCGGGCGGAAATCCGTCCGCCCATTTTCCGGATCGCCTCGGCGGGATCTGGTGGTCTTGCGGATCGAAAGGAAGAGCAATCATGGCTAAAGTAATCGGAATCGACCTCGGCACCACCAATTCTTGCGTGGCGATCATGGAAGGTACGACGCCGAAGGTTATCGAGAACGCCGAAGGCGCCCGGACCACACCCTCCATCGTCGCATTCACGGACGACGGCGAGCGTCTCGTCGGCCAGCCGGCCAAGCGTCAGGGCGTCACCAATCCCGAACGGACGTTTTTTGCGATCAAGCGGCTTATCGGCCGGACTTTCGACGACCCGATGACCAAGAAAGACATGGGCCTCGTCCCATATAAGATTATTCGCGCCTCCAACGGGGACGCCTGGGCCGGGGCCGACGGCAAGCAATATTCCCCCTCGCAGATTTCCGCCTTTATCTTGCAAAAGATGAAGGAAACCGCCGAAGCCTATCTTGGCCAGGAGGTGCGCCAGGCGGTCATTACCGTTCCCGCCTATTTCAACGATGCCCAGCGGCAGGCGACCAAGGACGCAGGCAAGATCGCGGGTCTCGAAGTCCTCCGCATCATCAACGAGCCGACCGCGGCGGCGCTCGCCTATGGCCTCGACAAAAAGGGCTCGGGGGTCATCGCGGTCTACGATCTCGGCGGCGGCACATTCGATATCTCCATCCTCGAAATCGGCGATGGCGTATTCGAGGTGAAATCGACCAATGGCGACACCTTCCTCGGCGGCGAGGATTTCGATGTCCGCCTTGTCGAGTATCTTGCCGACGAGTTCAAAAAGGACAATGGGATCGACCTGAAAAAAGACAAGCTCGCGCTCCAGCGCCTTAAGGAAGCGGCCGAAAAAGCCAAGATCGAATTGTCGTCCGCGACCCAAACCGAGATCAACTTGCCCTACATCACCGCCGACGCCACGGGACCGAAACATCTCACCTTGAAACTTACAAGGGCGAAGTTCGAGGCGCTTGTCGACGATCTGATCCAAAAAACCGTCGAACCGTGCCGCAAGGCCTTGAAGGACGCGGGGCTTACCGCGGGCGAGATCAATGAAGTCGTTCTCGTCGGCGGCATGACTCGCGTGCCCAAGGTGCAAGAGGTGGTCAAAAGCTTCTTCGGCAAGGAGCTGCATAAAGGGGTCAATCCCGACGAAGTCGTCGCGATCGGCGCGGCGGTTCAGGCCGGCGTCCTCCAGGGCGATGTGAAGGACGTGCTTTTGCTCGACGTGACGCCTTTGTCCCTCGGCATCGAGACCCTCGGCGGCGTGTTCACGCGGCTGATCGAACGGAACACGACCATTCCGACCAAAAAGAGCCAGGTATTTTCGACCGCGGAAGACAATCAGACGGCGGTTACGATCCGCGTCTTCCAGGGCGAACGCGAAATGGCGGCGGACAATAAGCTGCTTGGCCAGTTCGATCTCGTCGGGATCCCGGGCGCGCCGCGCGGCGTGCCGCAGATCGACGTCACTTTCGATATCGACGCCAATGGCATTGTCAACGTATCGGCGAAGGACAAAGCGACCAACAAGGAGCAGCAGATCCGGATCCAGGCCTCCGGCGGCCTCAGCGAAGGCGATATCGATAAAATGGTAAAGGACGCCGAGTCGCACGCTTCCGAAGATAAGCGACGCCGTGAACTCGCCGATGCCAAGAATCATGGCGAGGCGATAATTCATACCGCCCAGAAATCCCTGGCGGAATTCGGGACCAAGGTCGCCGAATCCGACAAGAGTGCGATCGAGGCCGCGATTGGCGCCTTGAAGTCGGCGCTCGAAGGCGAGGACGCCGAAGCGATCAAGGCCAAGACGAACGACCTTGTGCAAGCGTCCATGAAGCTCGGCGAAGCGATGTATAAGGCCCAAGGCGCGGGGCCGGGCGCGGAGGGCGCGCATGCCGAGACAAAGGACGATGTCATCGATGCGGACTTCAAGGAAGTCGGCCCCGACGACAAGAAGAAATCCGCGTAACCGAGCAGGGATGTCCGCGAGAATCGCGATGGAGGGATTCGAATTGGCGCAAAGCGGATCACCCTCCCAGCTGGTTATTTTCGGGGGACGTTTCTAGCGAAATCAGATTTCGCTTTCGCGGATCATGCTCCAGCGTGCGCCGGAGATCTTTGCTTCGGCGCGGGGAGTGATTCCGGCGGCGCCTCGACCTTGCCGCCCGCGCCATCTATGGTGCGGCAGCTTTCCTAAAGGGCGCGGTGCTGGCATCGAGATGCAGTTGGAATGGCGCCGGGTGAGATAAATTTTGGTTGAGGGGACAGGCGGCGCCGGGAACGCTCAGCGAAAAGCTCCGGCGGGCGTACTGATTGGAACGCGAAGCGCGATGATGAGACGGGACTATTATGAAATTCTTGGCGTTTCCAAAAGCTGCACGGACGCCGAGATGAAATCTGCTTTCCGCAAGGCTGCGATGCAATGTCATCCCGACCGCAACCCCGGCAATACGGAAGCCGAAATTCAGTTCAAGGAACTGAACGAAGCCTATCAAGCGTTGTCGGATTCGCAGAAACGGGCGGCTTACGATCGCTACGGTCATGCCGCCTTCGAACATGGCGGTTTCGGAACCGGAGGCGATGGCTTCGCGGCGTCGATGGCGGATATATTCGACGACCTTTTCGGCGATGTGATGGGCGGGCGGCGCGGCGGCGGACGCAGGGGCCCCGCGCGTGGGTCGGATCTCCGCTACAACTTGGAAATTTCGCTCGAACAAGCGTTTCACGGCAACTCGGCATCAATTAGACTGCCAGCCTCGGTCGCCTGCGAGGCTTGTGCGGGATCGGGTGCCAAGGCGGGCGCGAAACCGCGGCTTTGTCCCACCTGCGGCGGGCACGGGCGCGTGCGCGCGCAGCAAGGCTTCTTCGCGATCGAACGAACCTGTCCGCATTGCCATGGGGGCGGCGAAATCATCGACGATCCATGTCAGGCCTGCGGCGGCTCGGGCCGCGTCACCCGCGAACGCCGCCTTTCCGTCAATATTCCGCCTGGCGTCGAGGACGGGACGCGGATCCGTCTCGGCGGCGAAGGGGAGGCAGGGGCCAAGGGCGGTCCGGCGGGTGATCTTTACATCTTCGTGTCGACGAAGCCGCATCCTTTTTTTCGGCGCGACGGCGCCGATCTTTTCTGCGGCGTTCCGATCTCGATGGTCCAGGCGGCGCTCGGCGCGGAGGTCAGCATCCATACGCTCGATGGCATCGCGGCCAAGGTCAAAATCCCGGAAGGTACTCAATCCGGCAAACAATTCAAATTGAAAAATAAGGGCATGCCGGTGCTGAGATCGCGCGACACTGGCGATCTTTATATCGAGGTAACGGTTGAAACGCCGCAAAGTCTCACCAAGCGGCAACGCGAGCTCCTCGCTGAATTCGAAGCGCTGTCCTCGACAAAGACGCATCCGGAATCCGCTGGCTTCTTTGCCCGAATGAAAGACTTCTTCGAGAATTTGAGCGGGCAGTGAGCCCTTGGCGCACGCAGCCCTTGCTCGTTTCATTTGTTTATGTTTTGTGACGCCTCGCCCTTTGCAGGCGATTTTGCGGCGGAAGTATCCTTCGCATCATGAGGGAGGATCTTTTTTTGCGTAGCCAACCCGCGCGCGCGAACCGGCGCAGCGCCTCAAAGCCCAACACGCCGATCGAGGAGCGGCTCGCCGACGAGGCGCGCTTCTTCATTTCGTGGCTCGACAATCCAGGGGTGGCCGGCGCGGTCTCCCCATCGGGGCGCTTTCTGGCCCGCATGATGGCGCGTTACGTCGATCCGCACAAAGCGGGACCTATTGTCGAACTGGGGCCCGGCACCGGCGCGATCACGGAGGCGCTTTTGGAGCGCGGCATCGCGCCAGGGCGGCTTTTTCTCGTGGAATTCGACCCCGGCTTCTGCAAGCTCCTTCAGCGGCGCTTTCCCGGCGTCCATGTCATCAAGGGGGATGCGTATCAATTGTGGCGGACCCTGAGAGGCCGGCTTCGCCGGCCGGCGGCCGCGATCGTATCGAGCCTGCCGCTCTTATTGAAACCCGAGGGGCAAAGGCTTGCGCTCCTCGCCGGTGCCTTCGATTGCATGAACCCCGACGGCTGCTTCGTCCAATTCACCTATGGCCGCGTCTCGCCGGTGCCGCGTGACAAAGCATCGGCACTCGATTTTCACGCCGAAGCCTCCCCGCTGGTCTGGTTGAACCTTCCGCCCGCGCGCGTCTGGATTTACCGGCGTCAGGTGCAGGCAGAAAATAGCGTGGTGCAAAGGCGGCCAAACCCGGCGCAGGAATTCTTCGACAAACTCAAGCTCGGGACCGAAAAGATCCATCTCGACTTGAAGAAAGAGATCGCCGCCGCCAAAGCCAGGCTTAGAATCGAGACGAGACCTGGCCAACCCTCGCGGCGGGGACGGTGGGCGGACTCCGCTTTCACCCCCTCGGGCAAGCCGTCCGGCATCGATAGGTCGCATCATTTGCGATGAATGCGGACGCCCTCACCAAGCAAAAGGCCGCCGCCCGCGAAAAACTTATTGTCGCGCTCGATTTCGCGACAATCCGGGAAGCCGAGGCGCTCGTGGCCGCGCTCGGCGATAGCGTGAGTTTTTATAAAATTGGCTTGGAACTCACCTGTGGCGGAGGCCTGCCCTTTACGCAGGATCTGATAAAAGACGGCAAACAGGTATTTCTCGACCTTAAACTACACGATATTGGTATCACCGTGAGCCGGGCTACTGCTCAGATCGCTGGACTGGGCGCCAGATTCTTGACGGTCCACGCCTATCCGCAGACGATGAAAGCGGCAAAATTGGCCATCGCAGGCTCTTCGCTGCGTCTCCTCGGCGTGACCGTGCTGACCTCCTACGACGATCACGATCTCGCCGACGCCGGATACGCGTATAGCGTCGCGGATCTCGTCGCGCGCCGCGCGGGACAGGCGCAGGAAGCAGGCCTCGATGGACTAATTCTGTCCGCCGATGAGGCGGGCGCCGTGCGGGCGCGTTTTGGTCAAGATATGGTCCTTGTGACACCCGGAATCAGGCCGGCCAATGTGGAGGCCTCCGGCCAGAAAAGAACCATGACGCCCGCTGCCGCGATTGCCGCCGGCGGGGATTACCTTGTTGTAGGCCGGCCGATTACGCAGTCGAAAAGACCGCGCGAGGCGGCCGAGGCGATCTTAGCGGAAATTGCCGCCGTCGGATCCTGAAACGCAAAACGCCGGGCGTACCTCCGGCCCGGCGCGCGACCATGGCACGTGGTAAATTGGCATGCCATGATCGAAACGAGCATAGAAGATCGCCATGACCGCGCGATGACGGAGTTGTCAACGCACAATAGAAATGTCCCCTATTTCTCCACCATAGAAATGTCCCCTTTTGCGGTCGTGGGGTTTGGGTGGATAACGCGCGCGAGCGCGCCCCCACAGCGGCGTGAGCCGGGTGAGCGTTATCGCCGCCCTTGTCCGAGCCTTGTGGGGGGCTTGGAGCGACCTTGCTGCAAGAACAGTTTCGATCCTTAAATCGATGGTCGTCGCATCCTCGGCAGGGCTTTGCATGGGAAACGTTTTGAACGCCGTGGCGACCAGAATCCGGACTTTGTAATGCACCCGGATATCTTTGGGCACCTCGAAAAATATT
>QHBR01000363.1 GCA_003244015.1 Hyphomicrobiales bacterium
CATCCACGGATCCAAGCCAAGGAACGCACGATCCCGCCCGCCCGACCGTCGGGGAGTGGCCACCCCCCGACGGTCAGCCCGAAATATAATCCGATTCGGGATGACCGATCATGCAAGGGGCGGTGCCGTGACCTCTTCGATTGTTTCCATCAAGGATTTTGGCAGCGCGGTCGCGTTCCTGGACGCTTTGTCGCAGAGGCAGGAACCGGTGTCCCCATCCGACTCGTTGGATCTTCCGAGGCAGCGCGACGCAGACTGGCCATTGTTGCCATCCGCTTGCAGAGATACCCGTTGGGATGGGTTTGATCGTATAGTGGGGTCGATTCCCCCTCCAAAAACGATAATCTTGCAAGAGTTCAACTCGAACTGGCCGCAGTTTGGAAATTCGCCTACTATGCAGACCGAGAAGGGCTTCAAGTACGGGTTACGACCACACCTGGAGCGATGGTGAACTGGCCGAGGCGAAAGTCGATGAACTCAACAACAGGGTCTTTCTGAAGGGCGAATTCTTTCCACTCGAAAATCACCCTCTCAAAAATGAACTGTTTTTGCCGAAAATGTAGCGGTGATGGCACAAGCGCTTAGTCCATCTTAGCACCCACTCTGCCCAGCGCCGACGGTCGCGCACGGCCGCGCCATCCAACCACCTAAAGTACCAGCTTTCCGCGCGCCCCCCATCCTTCGAGACACCACTTCGTGGGCTCCTCAGGATGAGGGAGCGGCTTTTGAAACAGGCACTTTGCCGCGCGAACAAAAATGTTTCACGTGAAAACATTTGAGCCGGATTGCGCAAAAACAAGCACCTCGCAAAAAAGCGCTCGCGGCAAATCACAAGGGAATATTGCCGTGCTTCTTCCACGGATTCTTGAGGGACTTGCCCCGCAGCATGGCGAGGGCGCGGGCGACGCGCTTTCTGGTATCGCGCGGCATGACGATGTCGTCGATATAGAAGCGCTCCGCGGCGACAAAAGGCGATAGAAAACGCTCCTCGTATTCGCGCGTGCGTGCTGCGATTTTTTCCGCATCGCCGATGTCGGCGCGAAAAATGATCTCGACCGCGCCCTTGGCGCCCATGACCGCGATTTCGGCGCCGGGCCAGGCGTAATTCACGTCGCCGCGCAGATGTTTCGAGGCCATCACGTCATAGGCGCCGCCAAACGCCTTTCGCGTGATGACAGTTACCTTCGGCACCGTCGCCTCGGCATAGGCATAGAGCAGTTTCGCGCCATGCTTGATGAGGCCGCCATATTCCTGCGCAATGCCTGGAAGAAATCCCGGCACATCGACATAAGTCACGATCGGAATATTGAAACAATCGCAGAAGCGCACGAAGCGGGCGGCTTTTCGCGAAGCATCACAATCGAGAGTCCCGGCGAGCACCATGGGCTGATTGGCGACAAACCCCACCGTGCGCCCTTCCATGCGGCCAAAGCCTATCACGATATTGCGCGCGAACGCTTCTTGGATCTCGAAGAAATCGCCTTCGTCCACGGTCTTGGCGATGAGTTCCTTGATGTCGTAGGGCATTGCCGGATCCTCCGGCGCGAGCGAGTCGAGCGAGGCCTCGCATCGCTCGGGGTCATCAAAACTAGGCCATTCCGGAACGCCGCTCGTGTTCGACGATGGCAGGAAATCGACAAGCCGCCGCATTTGCAGCAAAGCCTCGACGTCGTTTTCATAGGCGCCGTCGGCCACCGCGCTTTTGACCGTATGCACGGATGCTCCGCCGAGATCCTCGGCGCTTACCGTCTCGTTCGTCACCGCCCGCACCACGCCGGGGCCGGTCACGAACATATAGCTCGTGTCCTTGACCATGAAGATGAAGTCGGTGAGCGCGGGCGAATATACGTCGCCACCCGCGCAGGGACCCATGACGAGGGAAATCTGAGGGATCAACCCGGACGCCAAGACGTTGCGCTGGAAAACCTCGCCGTAGCCCGCGAGCGCGGCGACCCCTTCCTGGATGCGGGCGCCGCCCGAATCGAACAGCCCGATGAGCGGCGCGCGATTGTTGAGCGCCATGTCCTGCAGCTTGGCGATTTTTTGCGCGTGGGTGTCGGAAAGCGAACCCCCAAAAACGGTAAAATCCTTGGCATAGACGAAGACCGCGCGGCCGTTGATGGCGCCGGAGCCGGCGATAACGCCATCGCCCGGCGCGCGGCGCCGATCCATGCCAAAATCCGTCGCGCGATGTTCGACGAACATCCCGGATTCCTCGAACGAACCCTCGTCGGTCAGAAGCTCGATTCGTTCCCGCGCGGTGAGCTTTCCGCGCGCATGCTGGGCGTCGATTCGCTGGGTTCCGCCGCCGCGAAGGGCCTGCTTGCGGCGCTCCGCGAGGCGTTCGAGACTGGGTTTCACTGGCCAGCTTCCTGTTTACCGATCGCATTGCCCATGCTTGGGAACGTCATGCCGTCACTTCGCGAAACCGCCTGCTCTTGCATGTTCATGCTCCAGCGCCATGGACGACGTGAAACAGGCGTGCCGCCGCTTCCATCTCGCGCCATCGCCGTGCGCGGCGCCGAAGGGCTTCCGCGTCCTCGCCCCAAGCCCGCATTTCAAAATCCTCGTCGACATGCGTGGCACTCCAGGCCTCAGTGGGTGTCAGCGCGAAATGCGCCACGGCGAGCGCGATCAAGACCGAGCCGGTGAGCGTTGTCATAACATGCAGGGCGGCAAGCGCGAAAGGTGCCGCTGGGCCGCTGTTTGCGATGTGCGCGATGGCCTCTTTCACTGCAGCGCGGGCGGGTTCCGGTTGTTCGACGAACACCATGCCTTCGCTGCAAATGAAATGGGCGCCAAGCTTTTCGCGCGCGAAGGCGAGGATAGAATCCCAGGCGACGACTTGCGCCTCTACCTGCGTTCTTGGCTCGGCGGCGCGATAGCAGACGAGGTCCGCCCCGGCATATCTGGCGATCTCGTCCACCGTGGCGTCGCGCCGGTATGCTACTCCGTCGATCGCCGAATTGACGATGCGCGTGAGGGGCATGGCCGCCGGATCGATGAACTCAGCCTGCGCCTTCCATTCGTCCGCCAGCGCCCGTGCCGCCGCCAAGCAGGGCAGCGCCAAACGGTTTCCCCCCGGCGACTTGGCCGCGCGGCCGTCCAGAAGCAGGATGAAAGTTCCATCCCGCTGTTGCACCGTCGCCTCCTTGTAGAAGCGCAGGGGCAGGGCTTTGTTGAGATCGCGCCTTGCCAAGGCGATGGGATCGGCCGCCTCGGCTGGCCGGGGGATGGACTGGCCGGGGCATGTGTCAGGCAAGTTTTTTTCCAGCGCCGGTTTCCTTTTCGCGGGTATGGGCGGAAGCGCCCCGTTCGTTGCCGCACAGAAGGTAGATATTTGCCGATATTTTATTTTATCGCATTTTTGTTCCGAATACAGATACGCGCGCCTAAATCTGCGTGACGAGACACAGGCCCACTGTTCGATTTTATTCGCCCAACATCCAATCGTCGCGGCCGCGCGCATTTTTCCGGCCAGGGTTGCGCCGCAAAAAGCTCTATGTTAGGTGAGCCCTGCCTTCGGGGTTGGCCGCGTTTCTTGGCGCCTTCACGCAGCTTTCCAGTTCTGGTCCGCATAACGATGTTTTATGGTTGTCGCCGCGAAAAGCCGGACCTTTGGGAAGCGGCTTTGCCGGTCGTTTGAATTTTGGGGATTTCGGTTTGGCGGCGCAAGAGACTCTCGTGTCCGGGATGGCGGGGCGCTATGCCCAGGCGCTCTTCGCGCTTTGTCAGGAAACCGGGGCGACGGAACAGGTCGCCGCCGATCTCGCCGCCTTCGCGGAATTGGTCCGCTCTAGCGCGGATTTGCAACGTTTCGTCAAGAGCCCGGTTTTCTCAGCCGAAGAGCAGGTGAAAGCGCTCGATGCCCTTCTCGCCAGGGTGGAGATCAGCGGGATCGCCGCCAAATTCATAAAACTCGCCGCGGCCAAGTGCAGGCTCTTCGCGATTTTCGACATGATCCGCGATTTCAATTTGCTGAACGACGCGCGAAAAGGCGTCACGCGGGCCGATGTAACGGCCGCCGAGGCGCTCAAGCCCGAGCATGTCGAGGCCTTGCGGAACGCGCTGGCCGATATTTCCGGCGGCGGCAAGGTCGACATCGCGGTAAAAGTGGACGCGGCCATCATCGGCGGCCTGATCGTCAAACTGGGCTCGCGCATGGTCGACGGTTCCCTCAAAACCAAACTCAAGTCGATTCGTTCGCGCATGAAAGAAGCCGGCTGATGGAGATCCGCGCCGCGGAAATTTCCGCGATCCTCAAGAACGAGATCGAAAACTTCGGCAATGAAGCAGAGGTGACCGAGGTCGGCCAGGTCCTCTCGGTCGGGGACGGCATCGCCCGCGTCTATGGCCTCGACAACGTCCAGGCCGGCGAAATGGTCGAGTTCGAGAACGGCGTGCGGGGCATGTCCCTCAATCTCGAGAGCGACAACGTCGGCGTTGTCATTTTCGGCAGCGACCGCGACATCAAGGAAGGCCAGACGGTCAAGCGGACCGGCGCGATCGTCGATGTTCCGATTGGCAAGGGGCTGCTCGGCCGCGTCGTCGACGCGCTGGGCAACCCGATCGACGGCAAGGGCCCGATTCATGCGGAAAAACGCGCCCGCGTAGACGTCAAGGCGCCGGGCATCATCCCGCGCAAATCCGTGCACGAGCCGATGGCGACCGGCCTCAAGGCGATCGATGCTTTGATCCCGATCGGGCGCGGCCAGCGCGAACTGATCATCGGCGACCGCCAGACCGGCAAGACCGCGCTGGCGCTCGATACCATCCTCAATCAAAAGCCGCTGAACCAGGGCAGCGACGAAAACCTCAAGCTCTATTGCGTCTATGTCGCGGTTGGACAGAAGCGCTCGACCGTCGTGCAATTCGTGAAAATATTGGAGGAGCAAGGCGCGCTGTCCTATACGATCATTGTGGCCGCGACCGCGTCCGATCCGGCGCCGATGCAGTTCCTTGCGCCCTTCGCCGCTTGCGCGATGGGCGAATATTTCCGCGACAACGCGATGCACGCGCTGATCATCTACGACGATCTCTCGAAGCAAGCCGTGGCCTACCGCCAGATGTCGCTTTTGTTGCGCCGCCCGCCGGGACGCGAGGCCTATCCGGGCGATGTGTTCTATCTGCATTCGCGGCTGCTCGAACGCGCGGCGAAACTCAACGAGGAAAATGGCGCGGGCTCGCTCACGGCGCTGCCGGTGATCGAAACGCAAGCCAACGACGTTTCGGCCTATATTCCGACAAATGTCATCTCGATTACCGACGGCCAGATCTTTCTTGAGACGGATCTCTTCTTTCAAGGCATCAGGCCCGCCGTGAATGTCGGCCTTTCGGTTTCGCGCGTCGGCTCCTCAGCGCAAACCAAAGCGATGAAAAAGGTCGCGGGCAGGATCAAGGGCGAACTCGCGCAGTACCGCGAAATGGCGGCTTTCGCGCAATTCGGTTCCGACCTCGACGCGACGACCCAGCGCCTGCTCGCGCGCGGCGCGCGTCTGACCGAGCTTTTGAAGCAGGCGCAGTTCTCGCCTTTGAAGATGGAAGAACAGGTTTGCGTGATCTATGCCGGGGTCAATGGTTATCTCGATGCGTTTCCGGTTGAACGGGTGCGGGCCTTCGAGGAAGGGCTCCTCGCACTGTTGCGCGCGAGCCACGCCGGTCTCCTCGATGCGATTCGCACCTCGAAGGATCTTTCCGAAGAGTCCGACGCAAAACTCAAATCGATTGTCGATGCCTACGCCAAGAACTTTGCTTGATCGAGAATTTCGTTTGAGTTGGCGGCGCCGGGACAGAGGTGAAGCGGATAGACCATGCCCTCGCTGAAGGATCTGCGCAACCGGATTGCCTCCGTCAAGGCAACGCAAAAGATCACCAAGGCCATGCAGATGGTCGCGGCGGCGAAACTACGGCGCGCACAGACGGCGGCTGAATCGGCGCGTCCTTACGCCGACCGAATGGAGAGGGTCTTGGCCAATCTCGCCGCCTCGATCGCGACGAGCGGGCATGTTCCGGCGCTGCTCGGGGGCGGCGGCGACAGCGTCCATCTCTTGGTCGTCTGTACCGCCGAACGCGGTCTCTGCGGCGCTTTCAATGCCTCGATCGCGCGGCTCGCACGCGAGGCGGCGCTGGCGCTCATGGGGCAAGGGAAGACGGTTAAGATCCTTTGTGTCGGCAAGAAAGGCCATGACATCCTGCGCCGGCAATTCGGACGCCAAATCATCGAAGTGATCGACCTGCGCTCGGTGCGCGCGCTCGGCTACACTGATGCCGCCGCAATCGGCCGCAAGATCGTTGCGTTGCATGCGGCTCGCGAATTCGACATATGCACTTTGTATTTCTCGCGGTTCAAGTCGGTGATCGCGCAAATCCCGACCGCGCGGCAGCTTATTCCTCTCGCCTTCCCGGCGGAGGACAAAGCGGCGATGCCGGTGGCGGCTTACGAGTATGAGCCGGACGAAGAGGAAATTCTCGCGGCACTGCTGCCGCGCAACATTTCGATTCAGATTTTGCGCGCCCTTCTTGAAAATGCAGCGTCCGAACAAGGCGCGCGGATGAGCGCCATGGATAGCGCCTCGCGCAATGCCGGCGAAATGATCAAGAAGCAAACCATGAAGTATAACCGCTCGCGCCAAGCGATGATCACCAAGGAGCTGATCGAGATCATCTCCGGCGCCGAAGCGCTTTAGGCATTAAACCACTCAAGAGGGCAAAGCATGGCTGACGCCGCACCCAAGACGTCCACTGGCCACGTCACGCAAGTCATCGGCGCCGTCGTCGATGTGAAATTCGACGGCGATCTGCCGGAAATCCTCAACGCGCTCGAAACCGACAACCACGGCAACCGCCTGGTCCTCGAAGTGGCGCAGCATCTCGGGGAAAATTCGGTGCGCTGCATCGCGATGGACATTTCCGAAGGCCTCACCCGCGGCCAGCTGGTAAGGGATACCGGAGGACCAATCATGGTGCCGGTCGGCGAGGCGTGCCTTGGCCGCATCATCAATGTCATCGGCGAGCCGGTGGACGAGTTGGGTCCGGTCGAAACGACGACCCGCCGCGCGATCCATCAGCCTGCGCCCTCCTATGCCGAACAAGCGACCGAGGCGCAGATCCTGGTGACCGGCATTAAAGTCGTCGATCTTTTAGCGCCTTACGCGAAAGGCGGCAAGGTCGGGCTCTTCGGCGGCGCCGGGGTCGGCAAGACCGTGATAATCATGGAACTCATCAACAATATCGCCAAGGCGCACGGCGGCTATTCCGTGTTCGCCGGGGTGGGCGAGCGGACCCGCGAAGGCAACGATCTTTATCACGAAATGATCGAATCCAAGGTGAATGTCGATCCGGGCGAGCATGGCGGCTCCGCCAAGGGCTCCAAATGCGCCCTAGTCTATGGCCAGATGAACGAGCCGCCGGGCGCGCGCGCGCGCGTCGGTTTGACCGGCGTCACCGTCGCCGAGGATTTCCGCGACAAGGGCCAGGACGTGCTGTTCTTCATCGACAATATCTTCCGCTTCACCCAGGCGGGCTCGGAAGTCTCGGCCCTTCTCGGCCGCATGCCCTCGGCGGTCGGCTATCAGCCGACGCTCGCGACCGACATGGGAGACTTGCAGGAACGGATCACCACCACGACCAAAGGTTCGATCACCTCGGTGCAGGCAATCTATGTGCCGGCCGACGATTTGACCGACCCGGCGCCCGCCACCTCCTTCGCGCATCTCGATGCGACAACCGTCTTGTCGCGCGCGATCGCCGAGAAAGGCATTTATCCGGCGGTCGATCCGCTCGACTCGACGTCGCGCATGTTGTCGCCGCTCGTCGTCGGCGAGGAACATTACGGCGTCGCGCGTCAGGTTCAGCAGATTTTACAGCGCTACAAGGCGCTGCAGGACATCATCGCCATTCTGGGCATGGACGAACTCTCCGAGGAAGATAAGCTTACCGTTGCCCGCGCGCGCAAGATCGAGCGCTTTCTGTCGCAGCCTTTCCATGTCGCCGAAGTATTTACCGGTTCGCCCGGCAAGCTCGTTTTGCTCGCCGACACGATCAAGGGTTTCAAGGGGCTCGTCGAAGGCAATTACGATCATTTGCCGGAGGCTGCGTTCTACATGGTCGGCACCATCGAGGAGGCCGTCGAAAAAGCGCAAAAGCTCGCGGCCGAGGCGGCGTAGGACTCGCCAAGACCGCAGGCGCCAGGTGAACGTTGCGCCGTACAATGAAATTACATCCGGGGGCATGCGATGGCGGCTTTTAATTTCGAACTCGTTTCACCCGAAAAACTCGTCTTTTCGGGAGAGGTCGAAGCCGTAGTCGTTCCGGGGACGGAAGGCGAGTTCACCGTCCTCAAGGACCATGCCCCGTTGATCTCGACGATGAAGCCAGGCATTGTGGTGATCGACGAAACTCCGGCAAAAAAACTGCGCCTTTTTGTGTATGGCGGATTCGCCGAGGTTGCTCCGTCTGGCCTTACCATCCTCGCGGACAGAGCAATCGCCTTGGCGGACCTCAACGAGGCCACGCTCGATGCGGAGGTTGGAAACGTTGAAGAAGAAATCGCCGGCGCCAAAGGAGACGAGGCGCGCCGGATGGCGGTGGAAAAGCGCGATCAGCTGCTCGAACTAAAGCTCGCGCTCAAGATCTGAGCATGCTGGGCATCTCGAAAAATACCC
>QHBR01000216.1 GCA_003244015.1 Hyphomicrobiales bacterium
CTTGTGGCGTTTGCGCCATAATACCGGGATTTTCCACATACGCGGCAAGGCGGTTCTGCCGGCTTAGCGAAGTTCCGCCGTCGTATCTCCTAGCGGTGCTCGCGGGAGCAAAATCCGTCGCCGGCAGGGCGCGGTCAGCCGACAAAACCCGATCTTCCAACGAGCCGCGGAAATTTGCGCTAAGCGACAAGGACGGTTACCTCGCCGCGACCCCCGCGAGGCGCGCTTTACATCTTTCCCGGAGCCGGTACCTTGCGCAAGAACGCTTCCGCGAATTAAATCGCGGTCAAGCCAGCCGTCCGCAGATGGGGCTCTTCATGCGAGGCATGTCTCAAGACATCGAGAAAAAGGACCGCCGCGACATCCGTCCGCAAAAAGGAAGCGCGCGGAAAATCCTCTGCGTGTTTCCGCGCTACGCCCCGTCGTTCGGCACCTTTGAATACGCCTATCCGCTGACCGGTGGGGTACGCGCGTTCATGCCGCCGCAAGGTCTGCTGGTGATCGCGGCGGTGCTTCCTAAGACCTGGAAAGTCCGCTTTGTCGACGAAAACATGGGCCCCGCGAGTGCCGATGACTTCGCCTGGGCCGACGCGGTCTTCGTCAGCGGAATGCATATCCAGCGCCGCCGGATGGAGGATATATGCCAAAGGGCGCACGCCTTCGGCAAGGTGGCGGTGCTCGGCGGCCCTTCGGTGTCGGCGTGTCCCGAGCTCTATCCGGGGTTCGACTATCTCCATGTCGGCGAACTCGGCGATGCGACCGGCGCGTTGATCGGCATGCTCGGCCGCGACGTTTCGCGCCCGCGCGAACAGATCGTGCTGACAACGAAGTCCCGCCGCGACCTTTGCCATTTCCCGGCGCCCGCCTATGAACTCGCCGAGATCGGGCGCTATTTTCTCGGCAGCGTTCAGTTTTCGAGCGGCTGTCCCTATACGTGCGAATTCTGCGATATTCCGGGGCTCTACGGTCGGGTTCCACGCCTTAAAACGCCGGACCAGGTCATCTTGGAACTCGATAAGCTTTTGGCCTGCGGCGTCAACGGCTCGATATATTTCGTCGACGATAATTTCATCGCCAACCGGCGCGCGTTGCGTGACCTCCTGCCGCATCTTATTCGATGGCAAAAATGCAATGGCTATGCCGTCAGCCTCTCTTGCGAGGCGACGCTGAACATTGCCCGTTCGCCGGAAATCCTGGCCTTAATGCGCGAGGCCGCATTCGACACGATTTTTTGCGGGATCGAGACGCCCGAACCCGAGGCCCTGAAAGCCATCGACAAGGCGCATAACTTGATGGTGCCGATCCTCGACGCCGTGCGCGCCATTAACCGGCACGGGATGGAGGTGGTTTCCGGAATCATTCTCGGCCTCGACACCGATACCAAGGATTCAGGCGCGCGGATTCTCGATTTTCTGGAGCAATCCAAGATTCCCATGGCGACGATCAATCTGTTGCAGGCGCTGCCGCGCACGCCGCTTTGGGAGCGGCTAAACCAAGAAAACCGGCTGCTCCGCGACGAGGATCTGGATCGCGAGTCGAATGTGGACTTCAAGCTGCCTTACGATGACGTGCTCGCCATGTGGCGGACCTGCATGGCCAAGGCCTACCAGCCGGACATTTTGTTTGCCCGCTACGAATACCAGATGCGCGCGACACGGCCCAATCGCCTCAAGCGGCCGAAAAGCCGGCAACGGTGGTCGGCACGCAACATTGCCAAGGGACTCGCGATCCTAGCGCGACTTTTATGGATGGTTGGCGTACGCGGCGGCTACCGGCGCACATTCTGGAAATTCGCCCTGCGCCGCCTGGTGCGCGGTCAGATCGAGCCGGTCTTGAGCGTCGGCCTCTGCGCGCATCATCTCATCATGTTCGCGCGCGATGCTTGCGCGGGGAAAGGCAATGCCTCGCATTACTCGGCGAAGGCGCGGACGCTCGAACTCGAAACCACGCTGCCGGGGTGAGCCGCCCGCCGCGGCTCATTTCATGCGGAATTTGTTGCGAATGCCGAGGCCGAAAAGAAAGAGGAGAATGGTGCCGAGGACGGTTTGAAGGGCGGACACCACTTCGAGCCAAGGGGAAAAACCTGAAGTGACGGAAGAAGCGATAAAATCCTTGCGGAAGCCGAAGACGTTGAACGTGTTCGTGGCGCTGAGTCCGAGGGATTGCCAGGGCGTAAGCGCGCCGAAATACCAAAACGCTCCCACTCCCACAGCTATGACCGCGAGAATCGCGAGAAGTGGCCGGACGTAGCTGCGGCCATAATTGGAGAGAATCCCGTAAAGACAAATTCGCTGGCCGTGCCATGGGCCTTTCAGCACACGGCGCGATTGCATTTCGAGGGCGAAGAAATCAAGCTCGTCCTCGTGCTTTTTCAGCCGGTCCATCTCAAGCTTGAGACTAGCATAAGCATCTATGAAGCGCCCGGCCTCGTCCTTGTCGTTCGGCTCGGTGGCCATGTGATGCCGCGCCAAACGGTGCCTTGGTGAAGCTTGGCGCCGAAGAATAGAGGAAGGTTCCGATTTGAATATCGCGCCCCGAAAGAAGTTAGTCCTTTCATCTCTGCGTTAACGAAACTGCTTGAGGCGTGAAAGTCCGCTTTGTCGAAGTACATTTCGCTGGAAAAAGTCGCGCCAGAGAAGTCAGTCCTACCTGAGAATTTCCCAGCCGTGAAAGCAGTGCCGCCGGAGAAAGTCGTACGCGTGAACTGAGCATTGGCGGAGAAGGTCGCGTCCGTGAAGTCGGCCCCGTGGGAGAAAGTCACGAGCGAGAAGTCAGCACTCCAGGAGAAGAGCGCGACCGAGAAGTCAGCCGAATTGGAGAAACCTGCGCTCAGGAAGTTAGCGTCGTGCGAAAAAGCCGCGCTCCGGAAGTTGGCAGAACCGAAAACGGGTTTCGTCCTCGAAGTAGGCGTGATCGTAGAAAGTCGTATTTTTGAAGCTGCTCCACCTGGAGAACGTGCGTGAACGCCACCGGAGAATACCGCACCTTCGAACGAGCAATCTATGAAAAGAAATCCTGCAAACGAGACGGGCTTATCGAATTGAACACCTTCAAAATGGACAGACCAGTCGCTTTTCGGAAGCTGGATATTCTGAGCCGATCCTTCGTTCTGCGAACGCCTTTTCAATCTCCTGCAAATCTTCTGGCGAAAAAGGCGTCAGTTCTTCCTCAGCGTACCGCTTTTCTTTGATGAGCTTCGCCCGCGTTTCCGGGTCGAGATTTGTGGCAAAGTACCGGTTCCAAGCGCGACGATTCTCGGCACGTTTCCTGACGCCGTGCGTATCATAGAGCGTCGCCAGCAAATACCAGGGATTATCCTCGGCCTTGGTTTTCGGGGGCTCTGGTTCCCAGGCCTTGCTCTCCGGCTCTTCCGAATCGTCGCTCATCGTCAGCCCGTTCCCTCCGCCCCGCACCGCCGCCGACCTTCGCCCGGGATCCGCCCCTGGCACCAAAAGCTCGTACCGTCCCCCACTTTTTTTTGCATGGCCTCACGAATGCGCTCTGTTACGCCGCCCGAAATGCGCAAGGCCGGGCCGAAGACAGCGGTAATTTAACGCATTTTTTCGTCAACCGGCGTCCGCTTCTCTCGAAAATGTTCACTCGGTGGCCTTGAGCCAGCGTGCAATTGTGGAGTAATAGGTTTCTTGCAAACCTAAAACCGCATTCGCAGAGGTTTAGGAACGCAAGGCGGCTCATTGGGCGCCGCCCCGGTGTTTAATTCGCGAAGATTCGCAACGGATCAAGGCGGGCTTTATGAAGCTGACGGCACTCTCCATCGCATTGTCTCTCGCTCTCGCGGGAGCGGCGCCGCTTCAGGCGGAACCCTCTCCCGCCAATCCCAAACCGGCCAAGCCAACGGCAACGCCAGCAAAGCCCGCGCCGGCCAAATCTTTCGTTCCATTGGATCCCCTGGCCGCCATTCAAAAGGCCAATGCCTATTTTAACGCCGCCACCAACATGATCGGCGATTTCATCCAGATCGGCCCGGACGGAAGACGCTCCGAAGGCAAGATCTTTGTCCAACGGCCCGGGAAATTGCGGTTTGAATATGCCCCGCCCGCGACGCTCGAGATCGTCGCCGACGGTCTTTCGGTGGCCGTGCATGACCGCAAGACGGCCACCAAGGATATTTATTTCATCAGCCAAACGCCGCTGAAATTTCTGCTCAAGGATCAGGTTGATCTCAGCCGCGACGTCAAGATCATCGACGTGAAGAGCGAGCCCGCCGCGGTCACGATTCTCGTCGAAGACAAGGCGACGTTTGGCGGAACCTCGCAAATCAAGCTGGTTTTCGACCCGGCGAAGTTCACGCTCAAACAGTGGCAGGTTACCGACCCGCAAGGCTATGAGACGCGTGTTTCGCTTTTCAATATCGATTTATCGAAAAAGCCCGACCCAAACCTGTTTCAGATCACGCAGGAAAAATTATTGAACACAAATAATTGACAAGGCCCCGCGCGGCGGCTGGCGGCCGCGCTGTGTTTTCAGGAATTAGTGTTTTTTCAAGGGGATAGCAAAAGGTTCCAATATTCATGGAAGATCCAATCGGCCGCCGGATAAAGTCAGTTGGAGCTGGCGGGCCGCTTGAAAGAATACGCTGCTGGGTTATCTTATGGGCATGTGAGCGACGCAACTGATCGGGCGCACCCCCCCGTTCCGCCCAGGTCAAACTTGCCGGACCCCTCCCGGTAAATGTCTCGCTCCTAGGGGCGCCTGGTCTTCGGCCGGGCGCCCCTTTTTGTTCGTCCTTGGGGGTTCGCCAGTGCCTCGTCGCGGGCTAGGCCACTCTAGGGTCGAATTCCAGACGCGTCCCGCGGCCATTCAATAAATTGTGGGCTCCGTGGTCGCCGCACTTGCGGCGGGGCTTTTGCGTGTGATCAATCGGACGCGCGGTTCGTCACGGAGTCTTGCGTGCGTGTCACCCTTGCAAGCTGGAACATCAATTCGGTCCGTTTGCGGATCGATCTCGTGGCCCGTTTTTTGAGGGAGCAAGCGCCGCACGTTCTCTGCCTGCAGGAGACGAAGTGCTGGGACAGCGAGTTTCCCTTGGCTGCTTTCCATAAGCTCGGCTACCCATATACCGCGATCAACGGCCAAAAAGGCTATCATGGGGTTGCGATTGCCTCGAAACTCCCATTGACTGTTATCGACCGGCGCTCGTTTTGCGAAAAAGGGGATGCCCGTCACATCGCCGTGATGCTGGCCCCCAGCGATGCAGGCGGCCGCGCGGATAACCTTGCATAATTTCTATGTGCCCGCCGGCGGCGACGAGCCCGACCCCGCCGTCAATCCGAAATTCGCGCACAAGCTCGCGTTACTTGATGAGATGGCGGAGTGGATGACCACCGAACGGATCGGCTCGTCCGGCGCGATCATCGCCGGCGATCTCAATATCGCGCCGCTCGAAACCGACGTCTGGAATCACAAGGCCTTGCTGCGGGTCGTCAGTCATACGCCGGTCGAGGTCGAAAAGCTCAATCTGGTGCGCGAGGCGGGGCCATGGGTCGATGCACTTCGCCACTTTGTGCCGCCGGAGGAAAAACTCTACACGTGGTGGAGCTATCGTGCGCGGGATTGGGAAAAGTCGGATAGAGGGCGCCGGCTCGACCATGTTTGGGTAAGCGAAAGCCTCAAGCCGCGTCTCGATGGCGCCCGCGTCCTACGCGAGTGCCGCGGCTGGGAACGGCCGTCCGATCATGTGCCGGTGATGGTCCATTTCGATTTTTGAGCGCGGTTCAAATTCAAAGATGTAAGTGTCCGTCCGAAAAGAAGTTGAATCTGATGAATCATTTGTGATTCAAGGGAGACGGCCTGATTCGAGGAGGGGCCGCCGATGTGGACGACCGCGAACCGCCCGAAATACAAGCGTGACAAACTCCGCTATCCGAGCGTGACAAACTCCGCTATCCGAGCGACCTGACTGGCGAGGAATGGGCGCATATCGAACCCCTGATTCCCCCGGCCAAACATGGTGGCCGCAAGCGCAAGGTCGATGTGCGCGAAGTTGTGAATGGGATCATGTACGTGCTGAGTACGGGGTGCCAATGGCGCTATCTTTGGAGCTACGACGGCACATTGGAGAATATCCATCACGCGCTCTATGTGAGGTGTCGCGAGCAAATCGGGCGAGGCCAGCCCCACCGCCTGTGTGATCGATAGCGGGACGCGTGAAAAGCGCCGAAAAAGATCCCATGAAGCGCGCGGCGCCCGGTCTCGGCTAGAGTTCGGGGTCCGACACCCAACTCTGGAGATCGCCCATGGAGACCTCGAACCGCACAATGCATGTCAAATCGCTTCCAATTACGAGCCCAATTTCGCTTCCAAAAGTGGAGCTATGGCCGATTTTGGGTGACGGCGTGTATCAAGCGGCGTATTTGGATTTGGGCGCGACCTCGATTTCGTCACGGAATTTGACACCTTTGATGACTTTCGGCAACTGGTTTTGACCTTGCTGTCGCCGCCAGTCCTGAGCTTGCCGAAGGGTTCGCCGCCGCCATTACCAGCTTGAAAACCATGAGACGCGCGGAGTCTTGCGACAACGCGCCTTTCATCCGGACCGTGCGATAACTCACCGTCGCGATCACACTTTCAAGCCTCTCCTCTGGGCGTATCTGCGAGGCCGCGTTTGCGCAAAAGCGCGCCGGGTTTTGCCGCGCGGCCGCGAAACGCCTTGTAGGCTTCTTCCGGATCGCGGCGGTAGCCCGAGGAATAAATATGGTCGTGCAGCTTCTTGGCGAGCATGGGATCGAAAATATCGCCGCGCTCCTCGAAAGCTTCGAATCCGTCGGCGTCGAGAATTTCCGACCAGAGATAGCTGTAATAGCCCGCCGCATAGGACTCGCCCGAAAAGACGTGCTGGAAGTGCGGCGTGCGGTGGCGCATCGTGATCGAGGCAGGCATGCCAAGTTTGTCGAGTTGCTTTTCGTCGAAGCCAACGATGTCGATCGCGTCCGCGTCCGGCTCAAGATGCAGCGCGAGATCGACCAAGGCCGAGGCGGTATATTCGACCGTCGCAAAACCCTGGTTGAACTGGCGGGCCGCAAGCAAGTTCTGCAAAAGCGCTTCCGGAATAGGCTCGTTTGTCTCATGATGCAGGGCGAAACGGCGCAACAGCTCCGGCTGCTCCAGCCAATGTTCGTAAAGCTGCGAAGGAAATTCGACGAAATCGCGGGCGACGTTGGTGCCCGAGATTAAGGGATAGATCACATCGGACAACATGCCGTGCAGCGCATGGCCGAATTCATGAAAGAGGGTGCGAGCATCGTCGAAACTTAAAAGGCAGGCTTGCCCCTCGCCGGCCTTGGCGAAATTCAAGACATTGACGACGATCGGTAGGACCTCTCCGTCGAGCTTTTGCTGCTCGCGGAAGGAACTCATCCAGGCGCCGCTGCGTTTCGAGGGCCGCGCAAAATAATCGCCGATGAAAAGCGCGATCTCTTGTCCGTCGCGCCCCGTGACCGTCCAGGATCGTGCGTCTCGATGGTAAAGGGGCACGTCCTCGCGTTCGCTGAAGGACAGGCCAAAGAGCTGGTTCGCGGCGAAAAACGCGGCCTCGATCATTTTGTCGAGTTGCAGATAGAGTTTGATTTCGGCCTCATTGAGGTCGAACTCCGCCTTGCGGTGCTTTTCGGCATAGTAGCGCCAGTCCCATGGCGCGATCTCGAAATTGCCGCCGTCGCTTGCCGCGATCGCCTGCAAGGCCGCCTCTTCGCGCAGCGCCCGCGCGTGGGCTGGCGCCCACACCGAATGCAAAAGGCCTAGCGCCGCTTGCGGGGTTTTGGCCATCGTATCGGCCAGGCGGAAATGCGCGAAACTTGGAAAACCGAGGAGCCGCGCGCGCTCCGCGCGCAACCGCAACATTTCGGAAGCGATGGCGCGATTGTCGGTCAACCCGCCGCTTTCGCCGCGTTGCGCGAAGGCGCGAAACGCCTTTTCCCTCAGCTCGCGGCGGGCCGAGAATTGCAGGAAAGGCTCGATGCTCGAACGCGACAAGGTGATGCCATGCTTGCCTTGAAGACCGCGGTCCGAGCCCGTCCGCGCAGCAATGGAAATGAGCGAGGCGGGAAGCCCGGCGAGATCGTCCCTATCCGCGAGAACCAGCACATAGGCTTTTTCATCGGCGAGAACGTTTTGGCCGAATTTAGTGGCGAGGGTGGCGAGGCGCTCTTCGATCGCGGAAAACCTCGCCTTGGTTGCGTCTTGAAGACCGCCGCCATTGCGCAAAAAGGCGATATGATAGCGCTCGAGAACCCGCGCCTGCTCGTCATCGAGTCCGAGTTTTTCGCGCCGGGCGTGCAGCGCCTCGATACGCCGGAACAATGCGTCGTTCAGGTAGATTTCGCTGCGATGACGGGCAAGTTTTGGCGCGATCTCGCGTTCGATCGTCTCAATCTCGTCATTGGCGTCGGCGCGCGCCAGATTGAAAAAAACCGAATGGATGCGGGTAAGATCCTGGCCGCTTCTTTCAAGCGCCTCGATTGTATTCTTGAAGGAAGGCGGATTTGGACCGGCCGCGATTGCTGCGATCTCGGCTTGCGCAAGGCCAAGCGCGATCTCGAAGGCTTGCCTGAAGTGCATTGGCTTCAGGCGATCGAACGGCGGCGCGCCAAAAGGCCCCGTCCACGGCTCGAGAAGCGGGTTTGGCTCGCGCGCGTTCTTCTGGTCCATCTCGCTTGCCTTATTGTTTGGGCGCGAAGGCGCAACCCGCGAATTGCGTTCTCGCTTGGCAACGTCTACCGCGCCAGTGCCGACCTGGAAAACCTTGTCCAACATCGCGCCTTTGCTGCCGAATGGGAATAGCCATAGCGCAATCGGACTCGGCGCAAAAGCCGGATGAACTCATATCCTGATCGTCATTTATCTCTCTATCATGGGGTGCCTCCTGGCGCGGCGGCGCGGCGAAGGCGGTCGTTGATGGCCTCGCCCAAACCTTCGCAAGGGATCGGCGCGACCGCGATGCAGGCGGGTTCTCGCGCGTCAAGCTCGCGCAAAAAACTAAAAAGATTTGCCGCGGCCTGCGCGAGATCCCGGCCGGGCGAAAGATCCAGCACATTTTTGCCCTCGCCAAAAATCCCGCCGAAATCGAGGCCCACCTCGCCGTCGTCGCGTGTTGCCGCCTCAAGACGAAGTTTCGCGCGGGGCGCGTAATGGGAGTTAAGCATTCCCGGCGAACGAACTGGGCCGGACTGCAGGGGTTCTCCAAACGCATGGCCAAGCACGGTTTCGATGTCCGTCCGCGTGATCCCGCCTGGCCGCAGCAATCGCGGGCAACAATCGAGACATGCGACGACCGTCGACTCGAGGCCAACCGGGCAGCGCCCGCCATCGAGGATCAGGTCGATTTCGCCGGCAAAATCTCGCGCCACATGAGCGGCGGTGACCGGGCTCACCCGGCCGGAGCGATTGGCCGAAGGCGCCGCCAGAGGCAGCCCTGCCGCCGCAATGACCGCAGCCGCCACCGGATGGGCCGGCACCCGCAAGGCGATGTTTTGCTGACCCGCGCGGGAGGCGGCGCAGACCGTTGCCCCGGGCGCGAGCGGGACCACAAGGGTTAGCGGCCCAGGCCAGAATGCCTCGGCGAGGCGCAAGGCATCGCCGGGAAAAATGCCTTGCTCAAGCGCCGCGTTCAGGCTCGCGACATGGGCGATGAGCGGATTGAATTTGGGCCTTGCCTTCGCCGCGTAGATCTGGGCGACGGCTTCGTCCGATGTCGCGTCGGCGGCCAGGCCGTAAACGGTCTCGGTTGGAACCGCGACGAGACCGCCTCGGCGCAGGATGACCGCCGCCTCGGCAATGCCCGCCGCGTCCGCCGTCAATTCTTTTTGCGTGGGACCGGGCGCAACAAAACCGCTCTTCATCCGTCGATATTCAATCCTTGACGACACAAAGGTGCAAGTGCCTTATAATTCAATCCTTCGGCCGGTGCATCCTAGGCGAAAACCTAATTAGATCATTGGCGGCGAGCGGTGGATGGTGTGGCATACACTTCGCACCCCATTTTCCATGTTACAGCAGCGATGAGACCGAATTCGAAGGGAGGCGGCCGGAATGTCGGATGATGAGCGCGCCATTCGCGAGTTGGTCCAAACTTGGCTCGCCGCGAGCCAAAAAGGGGACCTTCAAACGGTGCTCGGCTTGATGACGGACGATGTGATCTTCATGGTTCCCGGCCAGAAACCGTTCGGGAAGGAAGCGTTTGCCGCTAGCTCCAAAGGATTGAACGATGTCCGTTTCGAGGGATCGAGCGACATTATCGAAATTAAGGTCCTCGACGATTGGGCCTATCTTAGGAACTACCTCGAAGTGACGATGACGCCGGGAGACGGCGGCGCGCCTGTACGGAGATCGGGCTATACGCTGACGATCTTGCGCAAGGAGCCAGACGGGCGCTGGCTGCTCGCGCGTGACGCCAATCTGCTGGCGCCCGGGACGTGACTTAGACGGAGTTTCCGATTGAGCTGGCCAGTGTCTAGAACGGCGGTTGGTGGCGGCGGGCGCTCATTGGGTCTCGACCCAAGAGAATCGTCCCAGAAAATTGCGGACTTGCTGGGTAAGATCATACGAAAAACAACTAAAACACTCCCCGAGCGTTTCCCCTTGAAGCGATGCTGGTACAGGCGCGCAAATTCCTTCGCGGTCAATGGACTGGATCATTCGCGGAGACATAGATGAGCTATCGCGCGCCCATTGCCGACATTCTTTTCGCCATGATCCATGAGGCGGGGCTGGATCTTGGAGTGAAAGACGGAGTCTATGCAGACCTTGGGGATGGTTTTGCCGAGGCGACCCTGACGGAAGCTGGGAAATTCGCCGAAAATGTCCTCGCGCCCTTGAACCGCGTCGGCGACAAGGAGGGCGCGAAGTTCGACGCGGGCAGGGTCATTGCCGCGCCAGGTTTTGCCGAGGCCTACCGGCAATGGACCGCGGGGGGATGGAACGCGATCACGGGTCCATCCGAATATGGCGGCATGGGTCTGCCGGTGATCCTCAATACCGCCTGCATCGAAATCTGGAGCGCGGCGAACATGGCGTTCAGCCTTTGCCCTCTGCTGACGCTTGCCGCGATCGAGGCTCTGCAATCGCACGCGAGCGAAGCGTTGAAGGCGGTCTATCTCGCAAAGCTCGACTCGGGCGAATGGACCGGCACCATGAATTTGACCGAGCCGCAAGCGGGCTCTGACCTCGGCGCGCTCAAAACCAGGGCCGAGCGGCAGCAAGATGGAACGTACAAACTCTTCGGCTCCAAGATATTCATCACCTATGGCGAGCACGATATGGCCGATAACATCATTCATTTCGTGCTCGCGCGCTTGCCCGATGCGCCGAAGGGAACGCGCGGCATCTCGCTCTTCCTCGTGCCGAAATTTCTCGTCGATGCCGCTGGCGCGCTTGGCGCGCGCAACGATGTCCAGTGCATTTCGTTGGAACATAAGCTCGGCATCCATGCCTCGCCGACCTGCACGATGGTTTTTGGCGATCATGGCGGCGCAACGGGCTTTCTTGTCGGCGTGGAGAACAAGGGACTTGCCTGCATGTTCACGATGATGAACAGCGCCAGGCTGAATGTCGGCGTGCAAGGCGTCGCGATCGCGGAGCGGGCGTTTCAGCAAGCGCTTGGCTACGCAAGGGAGAGACGCCAGGGTCATGTTCCAGGCGATATGGGCGAAGCGATGAGCCCCATTGTGCAACATCCAGGCGTTGTCCGCATGCTCATGACGATGAAGGCGATGACGGCGGCCGCGCGGGCGATCTGTTTCATGACGGCGCATTCGATCGATCGGTCGCGCCGGGAAAAAGACAGTTTTGCGCGGGACCTCGCAGCGGGCCGTGCCTCGTTGCTGACGCCGGTCGCCAAGGCCTTTTCCACCGATATCGGCAACGAGGTTGCCTCGCTTGGCATTCAAGTTCATGGCGGCATGGGCTATATCGAAGAGACCGGCGCGGCGCAATTTCTCCGCGACGCGAGAATTGCCGCGATCTACGAAGGCACCAATGGCATACAGGAAATCGATTTAGTGCAGCGTAAGCTCGGTCTGTCCGAGGGCGCGGCGGGGCATCGCGAAATCGCCGATATGCGCGCGGCGGCCGGGGCGCTGAAGGAGAGCAATGCCGAAAACTTCGGCGAAATGGAGCCATGCTTGGCGGAAGCCGTGGACG
>QHBR01000414.1:0-9642 GCA_003244015.1 Hyphomicrobiales bacterium
TGCGGGCTGGCCATCTCGACCCCGATGGGGACGTCAGGCTCGTCGTCGTGCCGCCGCCATTCATGGTCTGGACCCTGCGCAAGGGCCAGTTGGACGGGTTTTGCGTCGGCGAGCCATGGAATTCGCTGGCCGTCGCGGCCGGCGCCGGGACCATCCTCCATCAAGGCCCGGACATTGTCCGCGACTGCCCCGAGAAGGTCCTGGCCTTCCGGGCCGAATGGGTGCGTACGCATATTAAAGAGGTCCACGCCCTCACGGAAGCCGTCGGCGACGCCTCGCGCTGGGCGGCGGCACCCAGTAACCGGAACTCCCTGGTGACGTTGCTCACGAGCATGGCTTGGCAAGACGTGAGCCCCTGGACGATCGAAAGGGTCCTTGCCAATCCGGCCTCCACTTCCGGCCCCGCCCTGGCGGCGACCGGCCTCCGGCTCGGCGAGGACGCGATCAAGGCCGATCCCGCCCAGGCGCTTTGGCTCTACGCCCAAATGGCGGCAGCGGGCCAGACCGTCTATTCGGACGCTCTTGCCAAAGCCGCAGCCGCCGTATACGCGCCGGCTCTCGGGCCGCCGATTTCGCGCCCCGCCCCCACTCCGGTTGCATTCGACGGTCCCGCATTTTCGCCAAACGATATTCCTTCTTACCTCATGGCATTGAATGCCGGGCGCCCAAGCTGATCGACGCGTGCGTTGCACAATACAGGCGCAGCGCGTGCAATATTTCGGCAAACTGGCGCCCGCTATTCGCTAGCCGGCGCGATAACGGGAAGGGCCAGGGGCCGCCGCGTGAAGTGGAAAAATTCGTCCTGGATGAACCAGCCGGAAATGAAAAGAACGCTTGCGGCGGCCATGCTAATGCACGCTCGCCCGTCAGCTGTCGCCATGCCTTTGCCATTGGGCTGGCGATTCTCGGACTGGGGCAGATCGCACGTGCCGCCGACGCGTTGCCGCCGCCGCAAGCCGCTGAAAGCGCTGGCGTGGCAGAGGGCGTGACAGACTATTTCGCGGAATGGTTCGAACGCGTGGACGCGATCTCAGCGGCGCAGCCTTCCTGGGCTGCGCCGCTGACCACCGTCACGCCGCTGCTCAAGGAATTCGTTATGTATGGCCAAGCCATCCAGACCCTTCCCAACGGCGCCAACGTCACCATTTCTGACGGCGGAATGCCTGCCGTAGGCATTCATCTCATCCCAGATTACTATAACGAGATATATATCGGCGCGCCGCCGTATCAGGTGCGGACGATTAAACAACCAGCAGATGCTTCGCCGACCTGCCGTTTTTTCTCGTCAAAACGCGGCTGGCTTCCGGTAACGCAGAGAACGGCGATTATGTTGTCAGTGCCTATCTCGCCGGACAGGCGCCGATCGGCATCACGCCATTTACAAATAAAGCCTATTATATCACGCCGACGATCGCCGCCGGAAAGGGCTGGGGCGATTTCGACATCCAGGCAACCGTCGGCACGCCCTGGCCGACGAGCAATTACAACATACTCGGCACGCAGCTCTTGACCAATGTCGCGTTCCAATATCATCTGCTGCCATATCTTTGGCCGGAAATCGAGCTGAACGACACCTATTGGTTCAACGGCGCGCGCGGGAGATTGAACCAGCTTTTCCTCACCTCAGACGCCATCATCGGTCCCTATCCGATCCCTGGCACCCGCGCAAAGGCATCCCTCCTTGTTGGCTACCAAACCGCGCTGACGCCGCATCCGGCGATCTTGAATCCTATCACGCCAATGTACAATCACAGTTGGCTGTTCGGAGCGCGGCTGTTTTTCTGACGGGTTTGAAACCGGATAGCAGACGCTCCACTGTCACTTTACGTCAATGTCAGCACGCCGGCCGGCCAGTTTCGCGGTAAGCTGTTGCACCGCTCGGCCTGCCGCCCTGCTGGCAGGTCGAGCCGGGCAGTGCGATGATAGACGCTACGGGCGATGCCGGGTCTTGGCCACTATCGTCAAACCTTGCGCGCTCATTCGCCAAGTGGCGATGGCGAGAAGGCTGAGGGTCGGAATGTGCCCCTGATCAGCGCCTCCATGCCATGCATTCGGCGGTTCCGCCTTTTCGCCAAACGGCATTCCCTCCTACCTTGCGGCACTGGAAGCCGGGCGTCTCCGCTCGAAAAAGCGTGCATTGCACAAGAAGCGCGCAGTACGTGCAACATTTCGGCAATCTGGTGCCCCTTTATTCGATAGCAGGCACGAAGCCTGGAAGCGGGGGACGAGCCGCGAGAGCGGAGATGCCACCAGGCAGACTTGGCACGGAGCTTGCTTACAAAGTGTCGGTGGATCGGCTCGCTGCGGTCCATTCTGGGTCCAACGAAGGGCCTGGGCCTCCAGCAACGCCGCTGACCGACCATCACACACGTGGGGTCCGCCGGCGGTTTTTTTTTGCGGTGGAGCTTGCGCATGAATGCAAAGGCCCCGGCCGGCCCGGCAGGACTGTCGCGACGACATTGGCCAACCCGGGCCGAGGTCTCAAAGCAGGCCTCGTGGGTCGCCGCGCGTATCGCTGCATGATTTGTCTCACGATCGTCCACACCCGGCGGACCCGAACGCTCGCCAGTGGACCGTTTGAATCTTCAATCAAAAAGGGACTCTGCTGATGAGCAAGCGCGACACGACCTGGATCTCGGAGTGGAACCCAGAGGACGAGAAGTTCTGGGAGTCCAAAGGCAAGTTCATTGCCCGGCGCAACCTGATCTGGTCCATCTTGGCCGAGCACCTCGGCTTCTCGATCTGGCTGATCTGGAGCATCGTGGCGACCAAGCTGCCGCAGGTGGGCTTCAACTACACGACCGGCCAGCTGTTCCAGCTCGTGGCGCTGCCCGGGCTTATCGGCTCGCTGATGCGGTTTCCGTACACGTTTGCGGTGCCCCGTTTCGGCGGACGAAACTGGACCGTCGTCAGCGCGGCGCTGCTGTCCATCCCGGCGATCGCGCTGGCGTATTTCGTCGCCCGGCCCGACACGCCGTTCTGGCTGATGCTGATCGTGGCGGCGTCGGCCGGCCTCGGCGGCGGCAATTTCGCATCCAGCATGGCCAACATTTCATTCTTCTACCCGAACCACATGAAGGGCTGGGCGCTGGGCCTAAACGCGGCTGGCGGAAATATCGGCGTCAGCAGCGTTCAATTACTGACACCGATCCTAGTCGGGTTCGCATGGGTCAGCCTCTATAGGGCCTCGCCGCAGGGTTCGGCAGGGCTGTATCTGCAGAACGCGGGGCTCATGTGGCTGCCGTTGATCGCCCTCGCCGTGTTCGGCGCCTATCGCTACATGAACAACCTGACTTCCGCCCGCTCGACGTTCACAGACCAGCTCGTCATCATCAGGCGCAAGCACACCTGGGTAATGTCCTGGCTCTATATCGGGACCTTCGGCTCCTTTATCGGCTACTCGGCCGCGTTCCCGCTCCTGCTCAAGATGCAGTTCCCGGAGATTACCGTGGGTGTCGCCTTCCTGGGACCGCTGGTCGGATCCGTCGCGCGTCCGATCGGCGGCCTGCTCGCCGATAAGATGGGCGGCGCGCGAGTGACCTTTTGGAACTTCGTCGCCATGGGTGCCGCTACCATCGGTGTCATGCATTACGGCGACATCAAGAGCTTTTCTGGCTTCCTCGTTATGTTCCTTATCCTCTTCGTCACGACCGGCGTCGGCAACGGCGCGACATTTCGAATGATCCCCTCGATCTTCCGCGCGGAGAAGCTCGGGGAAGTAAAGGGCTTGGGCAACGCGGCCCGGGCGCTGGCCCTCAAGGCGGCCGGAATCGAGAGTGCCGCCGTGCTCGGCTTCACATCGGCGATCGGCGCCTGCGGCGGATACCTGATCCCGCGCGGCTTCGGTACCTCGATTACCGCCACCGGCGGACCCAACCTGGCGTTGGAAATCTTCCTGACGTTCTACGTCACCTGCGTGGCGATCACATGGTGGTACTACCTGCGGAAGAGCTTTCTCGTACAGCGCGCCCGGAGCCTAGCCGAAGCACGCGTGTGAGGCCGGAAAGATGAACGAAACTTTCGTTGTTGTCGGAAATGACATGGCCGCTAGGGCGCAACCATGATCGGCGTCGTGCGCATCTAATTCTCCAACGGCAAGGAAACAGTCGGAATGAACGCTCACAGCCCTCTTAAAGAACGGCTCGTAGTGATCGGCAATGGGATGGCTGGCATGCGGGCGGTTGAAGAATTGCTGAAACGCGCGCCAGACCGCTATCAGATCACCGTTTTCGGAGCCGAACCGCACGTCAATTATGACCGGATTCTCTTGTCCTCGGTCTTGGCGGGCGACAAGGAAATCGACCAGATCGCCATCAATTCGCGCAGTTGGTATGAGGAAAACGATATCCAGCTTTTCACTGGAGACCCGATAATTTCGATCAGCGGAGCAGCGCGTACGGTCGTATCGAAAAACGGGCGCGTGGAACCCTATGACCGCCTGCTCTTGGCGACGGGGTCACGCCCGATCGTGCCGCCCATTCCGGGTTTGAACCTGCCAGGCGTGTGTACGTTTCGCGATATTGCCGATACCGAGCAAATGATCGCCGCATCAACACGATATGCGAAGGCGATCGTAATCGGCGGAGGCCTGCTTGGCCTGGAGGCGGCAAACGGGCTGCTTCGCCGTGGCATGAACGTGGCTGTCGTGCACCTTATGGACACGCTCATGGAACGCCAGCTCGATATCCAGGCTGGCAAGTTGCTGCAAAGGGAGCTCGACGAGCGGGGCATCAATTTCTTCATGAACGGCCAGACCGAGGAAATCTTTGGCGCCACTCAAGTCGAAGGCGTACGACTCGCCGATGGCCGCGAGGTTCCCGGCAATCTCGTCGTCATGGCAATCGGCATTCGCCCCAACATCGATCTCGCGCGCGCCGCCGACATCGAGGTCAACCGAGGAATGGTGGTCCACGACGACATGCGAACCTCCGATCCTAACGTTTTCGCCGTCGGCGAATGCGCCGAGCACCGCGGCAAGACCTACGGTCTCGTCGCGCCTCTGTGGGAGATGGCCAAGGTGTGTGCCGACCACCTCGCGGGAGATGAGCAGACATCCAACTATTCCGGCTCGGTGTTGGCCACCAAATTGAAGGTAACCGGCATCGACCTGTTCTCCGCGGGCGACTTCAACGGTGGCGAGGATTGTGGCGAGTTGACCTACCACGACACGACTCGTCAGGTTTACAAGAAGCTCGTTATGCGCGAGGGACGGGTCGAAGGTGTGGTCCTCTATGGCGATGTGACCGATAGCGGCTGGTATCTCGAACTCTTACGAAAAAAGGAAGACGTCACTCCATTCAAGGATGCAATCCTCTTTGGCCAGGCAATCGTCGCCGGAATGGGGAAAATCAAGCTGCCGAGCGTCGAAGACTTCCCTGACAACTATCAAATCTGCGGCTGCAACGGTGTCAGCAAAGGCACTATCGTTCAGACAATCTTGGGCAAAGGTCTCTGTACGCTCGCCGAGGTGCGCACTCACAGCAAGGCGTCGGCTTCGTGCGGTTCCTGCAGTGGGCTGGTTGAAGGCCTGTTGGCGGCGACACTGGGCGATGCTTTCCGTAAGCCCAAAGAGCCGGGGATGTGCCGCTGCACCGAGCATACTCATGATGAAGTGCGGCGCCAGATCATCGAACAAGAGCTGAAAACAATTCCACGCGTCATGTCGACGCTTGGCTGGTCGACTCCGGATGGATGCCATTCCTGCAGGCCAGCTCTCAACTTTTACCTGCTCTGTGCTTGGCCGGGCGAATACGTGGACGATGCGCAGTCGCGCTTTATCAATGAGCGGGCACATGCCAACATCCAAAAAGACGGGACGTTCTCGGTCATTCCACGCATGTGGGGCGGCACTACCAGCGCCAAGGAACTTCGCGCGATTGCCGATGTGGTCGATAAGCACACTATTCCGACGGTCAAAATCACCGGAGGACAACGGATCGACATGCTGGGCGTCCGGAAAGAGCAATTGCCCACTGTCTGGCGCGATCTCAATAAAGCGGGCCTCGTTTCGGGCCATGCCTACGGCAAGGCGCTGCGTACCGTGAAAACCTGCGTCGGCTCGGAATGGTGCCGGTTCGGCGTGCAGGACTCCACGGCGATGGGAATTGCGCTTGAGAAGATGACATGGGGATCATGGCATCCGCACAAGGTCAAGCTGGCGGCGTCGGGCTGCCCGCGCAATTGCGCCGAAGCCACCATCAAGGATTTTGGCGTCGTCGCCGTAGAGAGCGGCTGGGAGCTGCATGTCGGGGGCAATGGCGGCATCAAAGTTCGCGCCACCGACTTCTTGTGCAAGGTCGCAACCGAGGCCGAGGTGCTCGAATATTGCGCGGCCTTCCTGCAGCTCTACCGCGAGGAGGCCCGCTATCTCGAGCGCACTGCGCCCTGGATCGAACGTGTCGGCCTCGACTACGTCAAAGGCCGCATCGTGCAAGACGCCGCCGGGAGGAAATCGCTCCAGGATCGATTCCTCTATTCGCAACAATTTTTTCAGCAGGATCCGTGGGCCGAACGGGCGAGCGGCGAGACGCAGCCCGCTGAATTCCGCGCACTTGCGAACGTCGATTCGTAAGATGGATGGCTTTGACTGTCTGGAAGGCTGGCGGGAAGTCGGCATTATCGACGACATCCCCAGATTAGGGTCGCGCGTTGTCGCGACGGCGCGGGGCGACGTCGCGGTATTCCGGACCGCGGCCGACGAAATCTTTGCGCTAGATGATCGCTGCCCGCATAAGGGCGGGCCCTTATCGCAAGGCATCGTCCATGGCAGACATGTGACCTGTCCGCTACATAACTGGGTCGTCGACCTCACCACCGGGGAAGCCGTGGCTCCGGACCGCGGCTGCGCACGGAAGGTGCCGGTTCAAATCAGAGACCGCCGCGTTCTCCTCTATCCGGGACCCATGAAGGATGTCCAAACGACCTGTCCTTACTGCGGGGTCGGCTGCGGCGTCGTGGCGACGCCCGATGGCGCCGGCGGGGCAGCCATCGCCGGCGACAAGAGCCACCCGGCGAACTTTGGCCGCCTCTGCTCCAAGGGTTCCGCGCTTGGCGAGACCTTGGGACTCGAAACGCGGCTCCTGCATCCGATGGTCGACGGTGCGTACGGGACATGGGACGAAGCGCTCGATCGCATTGCCGGCGGATTGCGGCGGACCATCGAAAGGCATGGACCCGACGCCGTCGCGTTCTACCTTTCGGGCCAGTTGCTCACCGAGGATTATTACGTCGCCAACAAGCTGATGAAAGGGTTCATTGGCTCCGCAAATGTCGACACAAATTCGCGCCTCTGCATGGCCTCCTCGGTCGCCGGGCACAAGCGGGCCTTCGGGTCGGATACGGTGCCAGGCTGCTACGAAGACCTCGACGATGCGGACCTCCTGGTGCTCGTTGGATCGAATGCGGCCTGGTGCCATCCGGTGCTCTATCAACGGATGGTGCAAGCGCGCGAAAAGCGCGGCGCGCGCATCGCCACCATCGATGTCCGCGGCACGGCGACGACCGAAAGCGCCGATCTCGCGCTAACGATTAATCCCGGCATGGACGCAGTTTTGTTCAGCGGCCTTCTGATTCACTTGGCCGACGGCGGGTTTATCGACGACGCCTTTGCCGGAGCGCACACCGAGGGCTTCGAAGCGGCGCTTGCCGCGGCCCGCAAAATCGCGCCAGACCTTGCCACTATCGCCAAAAAATGCGGCGCCGCGAGCGCGGACATCGCGGCCTTCTTCGATCTCTGGGCAGCAACAAACCGCGTCGCCACTCTCTATAGCCAGGGGGTCAACCAATCCTGGCAAGGCACCGACAAGGTCAACGCCATCATTAATTGCCATCTTGCAACTGGCCGCATCGGCATTCCGGGCGCTGGCCCATTTTCCTTGACCGGGCAGCCGAATGCGATGGGCGGGCGGGAAGTCGGGGGCCTCGCCACTCAGCTTGCCGCGCATATGGGGTTTTCGGCCGAGGAGATCGACCGCGTGGGCCGTTTCTGGTGCTCGCCGCGCATGGCCCAGCACGAGGGCCTCAAGGCCGTCGCGATGTTCGAGGCTATCGCGCGGGGCGGCATCAAGGCGTTGTGGATCATGGCCACCAATCCGGCCGTGAGTCTGCCGCGCGCCGACCATGCGCGCGCAGCGCTAAGCAAACTCGATCTCCTCGTCATTTCGGATAATGTGCGCTCGACCGATACGATCGGCGCTGGCCCGCACGTGCTTTTGCCCGCCGCAGCCTGGGGGGAAAAAGACGGGACGGTGACCAATTCCGAGCGGCGAATCTCGCGCCAGCGCGCCTTCGCGCCGCCCGCAGCCGAGGCTAAGCCCGATTGGTGGGCCGTGTCGGAAGTCGCCAAACGGATGGGCTTTGACGCCGCGTTCGATTATGCGGGTCCGGCCGCGATCTTCCGCGAGCATGCCGCGCTCTCTGCGTTCGAGAACAATGGAACCCGCGACTTCGATCTCGGTGGTCTCGCGGGGCTAAGCGACGCCGCTTACGATGCGCTGGAGCCGCTGCAATGGCCGGCCCCCGCCGGCGGGGCATGCGGGAAGAAGCGAATGTTCGCGGACGGGCGCTTCTTTTCGCCCTCGGGAAGGGCCCGCTTCATCGCCATCGAGGAGCCTGCCCTGGCGGAAGCTCCGGATGCGGACTTTCCTTTCCTTTTGAACACCGGCCGGGTCCGCGACCAATGGCACACGATGACCCGAACCGGCCTCTCGCCGAAACTCGCTAGTCACATGCCAGATCCCTTCGTCGAGGTGAACCCGGACGATGCGTCGAAGCTCGGCCTCGACAGAGACGGGTTCGCGCGGGTTAGCACGCAGCACGGGAACGCCGTGCTGCGTGTAAACATCACCGCCGCGCAAGTCCCAGGCCGCATTTTTGTCCCGATTCACTGGAACGACGAGACTGCGGGGGGCGCGCGCGTCGGCGCGCTTGTTCACCCCTTCACCGATCCCCACTCGGGGCAGCCGGACTCGAAGGCCGTTCCGGCGGCGCTGGCTCCGGTACGCTTCTCCGCGCACGGCTTTGTTCTGGCGCGCACGCACGTGCCGCTTGCGGGCGACACCGTCTTTGCATGGACCGCCATCGAGGGCGGCTATGCGGCGCGATTTGCGACGAACGAGTCTTTCGCGGCTTTGTTCGAGACCTTTGCCGCCAGATCGCGCGCGGCCGAGCCGGCGACGTACAACGATCCCGCGAGAGGTATTTTTCGCGCCGCGCTGATCCTGCGTGGAAGGCTCGATGTGATGCTCTTTTTTGGGCAGGAGGGAGAAGTTCCGCCGTGGAACGGTCTTGCCGAGGCTTGGCGGCTGGAGCGGCTCGACGAAGCCGCGCGCCGTTTTCTTCTGGCGGGCGGAAGCGCGGCCGCCGACTTCGACGCAAGCCCCACAAACNNCCACAATCTGCGCGTGCTTTGGCGTGAAATCGCGAGCCATCTTGGCGGCGATCGCGGATGGCGCGTGTTCGACGGAGGCGATCGGCGCGCGGCTCAACGCTGGCACAAATTGCGGATCGTGCCTGCCCGAGCTAAGGCGAATGATGGCGGCCGCGCGGACGCAAGGCAAGGCACGTGCGGTTCTGCCAGCTTAGCGAGTGGTCCGTTTCACTTGGAATCCCGCCTGTCGCGGATTTTCGAGCGCCCGGCGGACG